>JABDJF010000010.1 GCA_013002645.1 Myxococcales bacterium | reverse complement strand
GCCTGATAGGGAAGGTTTCCGGTAACGACCAGCTTCGACCCAAAGGCCTTTGAATACGCACCGAGATCGAGCTCGGCAGCGTCACCCAAGCGAACCAGCAGGCGCTCCTGGGTTGCGAACTCCTCCTCGAGAACGCGCACCATGTCTCGATCGAGCTCGACGGCGAGAACCGTGGCGCCGCGTTCGAGAAGGGCATGGGTCAGAGCGCCTAGGCCCGGCCCAAGCTCCACGATCTGTTCGCCCATTGCGAGGGCGGCGTCCGCGATTTGAGCGATGGCGCCGGGCTGGATGAGGAAATTCTGCGAAAAGGACCGCTTTGGCCGCAGCTCGTATTTCCTAAGCAGATCCCTGGTATCAGGGGGCGGGGTTCCTTCGCCCTTCATCGGCTCAAGTCTCCAATATCATGGGTATTTCGGCGGAAGAACAAAACGAGAAATCCCGTTGTGGCACAGCCGTTGTCAGCGGTGAAGGCGTTATTATATTGGTCTCGCCCTGAGATTGACCTACGTTAAGGGCAGAGGAAAAGAATGCTTCCAGGCTTCATCATCGACCAGATTCGTCAGCGTGAGGAAGAAGAGCAGGCAAAGCGCCAAATTCCTCAGATTCAGCTGCCTGTCCCCGTTCCTGAGGGCTCCAAGGCGCCCGAGCGCAAGGACGACTCGGACCGCGGCGTGGTGATCATCGACCTGGGCGCCAAGCGATAATCCGCTAAACTGCGGGGTGTGTCAGACCGTGCCGTAGTGAGCCTGAATGCGCTAGCCGAATCCGCGTGGGAGCAGGCCGAGCGAGGCGCGCTTGGCGAGGCGTTTCGACTCATTTGGGAGGCGGACGAGGTACCCGCGCGGGAGGCAGAGCGGCAGTGCACGCGCGCGGAGCTTCAAGCGTTCTGCGGCAACGAAGACGCGGCCCTTGCTCTGATCGCGGACCTCGTGGACCCGAACGGTCCCTCTTCGATGGTTCGCGCGAGGGTCGCTGCGTCCCGGGGAGACTGGGAGCCGGCGCTCGAGCACGCGCTGGATGCAACGAGCTCTTCGCGCGCCAGTGGTCGCGCTCTGCTCTTGGCCGCACGTGCGAGTATCGAGCTGGGCCGCAGGCGAGAGGCTGGCCGGCTCCTGGACTGTATCGAACGAGACGCACCGATCGACGCCTTGGCCGTCGACGCACTGCGGGGCCTGCTCACCGGCGATGACCCCGCGACGGCTCTGACTCGAATCATCGATCGCGCACAGGCCCAGGGGGCGGCCCGCATCTGCGCTGAAGCCTGGGCCGACCTGAGCGAGCTTCATCGCGCTCGAAGCGAACCCGAACAAATGCGAAAGTCCGCGCTGCGCGCGGTGGAGCTCTGGGACGACATGGCGACTTCGCTGCCTCCGCCGCTCCGAGCGGGCTTCTGGTGTGATGCGAAGCGGCAGTCCATGCGCACGAGGTGTAAGCCAACGAAGTTGGGGCCGCCCCGGTCCTCCAAGAACTCGCTCACGCCCCTGCTCGCCAATCTGCGACGACTTGCAAGCGAACGAGATCTCTCGAAACTGCTGTCCGTCATTACCGATGGCGCCGTCACGCTCAGCGGCGCCGAACGCGGTTTCGTTTTGCTGGTCGACGAGCATGGCGCGCTCGAAGCAAGGACGATCCGCGGCGCAAAAGACCAGCTCGGCAAAGAGACCGCCGCGTTCAGCCGCTCGATTGCCGAGACGGTTCTCATTGACGGCGAGCCGGTGGTGACGGTCGACGCGACGCACGACAGCCGAGTTCAAGACTACATGTCGGTCCATCAATTGATGCTCAAGTCGGTCGCCTGTCTTCCAATCGAGTCGCGCGGAAGGACCTGGGGTGTCCTGTACCTAGAGCACAGAAGTGCCAGTGGACGATTTTCGGGGACGGATCTGACACTCCTCCGGGCCTACGCAGACCAGGCCGCCATTGCGATCGAGACCTCTCACCTCTTCGAGCGCATCGAGGCTCAGAGACAGGACCTGGAGCGCGCCAACCTCGCGCTGCGCGAAGCCAACGCCCATCTCGAGCAGCGGCTTCATGGCCAGGCCGAGGCGCTTCAACGGAGCCAGCAACAAATCGCCTCACTTCAGGCGTCGACTTCGGGAGGCGAGCGCTGGGGCCTGGTGGGCGCCAGCGACGGTATGCGACGGGTGTACGAGTTGCTCGATCGACTCGCCGGCAACGAAGTGCCCGTGGTCATTACGGGAGAGAGCGGGACGGGCAAAGAGCTGGTGGCTCGCGCCATCCACCGCGGAAGCTTGCGCGCCGACGGCCCCTATGTCTCGCTCAATTGCGGCGCGATCCCTGAGGGCATCTTGGAAAGCGAGCTCTTTGGTCACGTGGCCGGGGCGTTCACCGGAGCGACACACGCGAGGGACGGAGTCTTTGCACAGGCGCATCGCGGAACGCTGTTCATGGATGAGATCGCCGACATGCCAGCACGCATGCAGCTCGATTTGCTACGGGTGCTCCAAGATCAACGCGTACGTCCGGTCGGCGGCGCCGTGGAGAGACCCATCGATGTGCGCCTGGTCACCGCCTCGAAACGTCCGCTCCGCGAGCTGATCGACGAAAGCAAGCTTCGCGAGGATCTGTACTACCGATTGGCTGTGGTGGAGCTGGCCTTGCCGCCGCTTCGTGAACGGCCCTCCGACATCCCGCTTCTGTGCGATCACTTCCTGCGGAAGATCGCCGACGAACGCGGGGAGCGCGCCAAACGTCTGAGCCGGGGGGCTTTGCAGCGCCTCTGCGCCCACGACTACCCGGGCAATGTTCGGGAGCTCGAGCACCTTCTGGTCAACGCTACGGTATTCGCCGCGACCGACTGCATCGAAGCAGAAGAGCTCGCGATTGACCCCGGCCGAGCCGTGCGCCCGTCTAGCGCAGACCTAGGCGACTACGAGTCTTTCAAGGATGCCGAGCGCGATCGCATTTTGGCTACCCTCAACACGCACGGCTGGAACCGTGCAAAGGCTGCGCGCGCTCTCGGCATGGCGAGACGGACGTTCTACCGCCGGCTCAAGGAATACCAAATCGTGCTTCCGCGAGGGAAGGGCGCGGAGGACGAGGACTCGCGGCCTTAGAGGCTTGCGGGCGAGACCGCGCTGGAGACACCGGCGTCGTACTTGTCCGGAGACTCCCCCGGAGGCAGGTACAAGGGCGGCTCGCCGGGCCGTGACCAGTCGACCCAGTAGACCGCCTTCGATCGGACATCGATATGGATGAAGCTGCTGCGCGGGTAGTAGCCGACCCCGACCTTGTTGAGCGTCAGACAGTAGTCGCGAAGGACTTCGTTCGGCACACCTTCGACGCGGATGTCGATTGCTTCGCCCGTCGAGTGCCGGCTCGAGCCGCCCTCGTCACTCGTTTTCGAGCGGTACGCGCTCACGACCACAATCGTCCGGCCGTTGAAATGATCGGCCAGATACGCCAGTGCGCGCATCAGCCGCGGATGCGGACGCTTCACTTCACCCGTCTCCCGGTCGCGAAGAAACTGCCCGAGACGTCGCCGGGCCTTTGGGTCGGGTTTCCCACCTTTGCCGAAAAGGCGTACCCGTAACGTCTCTTGGCTGGCTGGGCGCTCGAGGCTGACCAGGCCGGACAGGACCGAGTTCCGCGCCTTGGTCGCTTTTGCGCTCGCGCTGTAGCCGGGCAGCTCGAGCCGTTGCCCGACGCGGAGGGTGGCATCGGGCCTGAGACGATTCGCCTTGATCAGAGCCTTGACGCTCACCTTGTTGAGCTGGGCGATGCCGGTGAGCGTCTGCCCGGGATAGACGTAGACGACGCCTTTGGGTGGAATCCGCAAAACCTGGCCGACCCGAAGGTTCGACGTCTTTTTCAGCCGATTTGCCGCCGCAAGATTCGTCACGGAGACGCGATATCGCTTGGCGATCATGCCCAGCGTCTGGCCCTGCTGCACCGTGTGCTTCCGCTGCGCCTGTGCTGGCGCATGTAGAAGGAAGACCAAAAACATCGCGACGATCGCGCGCCACGCCCCATTCCAGCTCATCACGACCCGAGCAGTATTGACGAGTCCCCGGTCTGGGCAACTAAGCGACGAAGATCTCGGTTTTTTTGCCTTCGACGACGAGCGTTGCGACCATGAATTCAGACACCTTCGCTCGTTGACATTCGGTGGGTTCGCGCGTCCAGCACAAGCAGTGCTTGACGATCGCGGATGTCAGTGTTCCGCTCACTAGGTTCACCTAATTTAGGCCTAATTAGCACATAATTTAGTGCTAAATTTTCCTAAGTTGCTTGACCCTAGGGTGGTTCGGTCATAGCCTGGTGGAGGAACGGCGCGGTGCGCGTGCCTCCCCCGGCGAGCCAAATCATGACCTACGACCCAGAGGCAAACGAAGCGATGCAGAAGCCAGACGCGGCGGCTGCATCGGCCTCTGATGCGAGCGACCGAGAAGGGGCTGTGAAGCCCAAGGCGAACAAGAAAAGCGGCAGCAAGCCTAACAATGTTCGCAAGATTCGGATTGAACGCATGATGTCCAAGGCTGAGTTGGCTCGACGCGCGAACCTATCGGTGTTGACGATTGATCGTGTCGAGAAGGGTTTTGGATGTCGGATGGACACAAAACGAAAAATTCTCGAAGCTTTGGGTCTGAGGCTCGCCGATCGGGTGCGTGTGTTCGGTGAGGAGGAGTAGCGTGCCTACATGGCGTCTGAGGGGAAGAACTTAATCGGCGTCGACATCGGTTCGAGTGCGATTAAAGTCTGTGAAATCAAAGAGGGGCGACGGGGATCTCGAACCATTACAAGGTTCGGTTATCACCCTCTTCCTGCCGAAACCATCGTCGATGGCCACATCATCAACTCCAGCGCCGTCGTGGAGGGGCTCGAGAAGCTGTTCGCGGGGAGCAAGCGGCGAAATGTCGCGCTGAGGGCCAGCGGCCACAGCGTGATCATCAAGAAGATCTCCATGCCCTTGATGACTTCGGCCGAGCTCTCCGAGCAGATCAACTGGGAAGCCGAGCAGCACATCCCGTTTGATCTCGAAGAGGTGCACGTGGACTACGAGGTTCTCCACGAGCGCACCGATCACGGCCAAATGGACGTCCTGCTCGTCGCGGCAAAGAAGGAAGAGATCACCGATCTCACGAACCTGGCGATGGAAGCTCGACTTCGTCCCATGGTGGTAGACCTCGACGCCTTCACCATTCAAAACGTGTTTGAGGCTGGCTACGGCAACGCTTCGGAGGACGAAACCACTGTGCTGGTGCACTGCGGAGCGTCGACGACCACCGTGAACATCCTCGCGGATGGCGCCACCGCTTTCACGCGAGACATCGCCAATGGCGGAAACTCGATCACCGAAGAGATTCAGCGGCAGCTCGGCATCGGTCGAGATGAGGCCGAGTCCTACAAATGCGGCGGGGAAGGGCGCGGAATCGTCCCCCGCGAGGTGCCCGAGATCGTCAATCAGGCGGTCGAACAGCTCGCTGGCGAGATACAGCGTTCTCTCGATTTCTATCTGGCAACCAGCGGTGACCGCGAGCTGAGCCGCATTTGCTTGTCGGGTGGTACCGCAAACATCCAATCCCTTCTCGATATCCTTCAAGAGCGCGCGCAGGTGCCCGTGGAGGCGCTCGACCCCACGCGTGTGGCCGATGTGGACGAGAAAGCCGTTGCGGAGCTGCAGGGCAGAGCATCGCAAGCGGTGGTGAGCATCGGCCTCGCGCTGCGCAAAGAGCGGGAGCGTAACTAATGATTCGCATCAACCTGCTACCGACCGACAAGAAGAAGCGCGCACGCCGCGCTGCCGCGTCGCCTCTTCCATCAGGCGACCTCAGCTTGGCCACCTGGGGCATGGTCTACGGGGGCGCGATTGCCGTGTGGCTGGTCGTCCTCGGCATCCTCTACTTCGCTCAAAGCGGCGAAATGGATACGATCGCCCAGGAGAACAAGACGCTCGAGGCGCGCCGCGACGAACTGACGCGCAAAACCAAGGGCTTGGCCGAGGTCGAAGGCCGTCTCGAAAAGAGCAGGAGACTCGAAAAAGTCGTCCAAGACCTCGAGAGGGCGCGACGAGGTCCCACGCGTGCGGTGATGGAGCTTTCCAAGGTGCTGAGCAGCCCAGGCGGACCGACGATCAACCCGGCCGAGCTCGAGCGAATGCGGCAGGAGAACCCGCTTGCCGGGTTCAACGAGTCCTGGGACGTGCGTAGGCTCTGGATCTCTCGCTTCGAGGAGGTCGAACGCGATTGCAAGCTCACTGGGATGGGGCGTTCGAACGAAGATGTTGCCGAGTTCTTGCGTCGACTGACGCTTAGCGAGATCTATGACGGCGTGACCCTCCAAAGGACGCGCGCGGCAACGGACATGGAAACCGGCCTTTCGATGGTGGGCTTCGATATTACCTGCAAGGTGAAGTACTGATGGCCAGTCTCGAAGATCGATTCATCGCGATACCGGGCTGGGGCAAGGGGCTGCTGCTGGTCGGCGTGCTGGTCCTCCTCAGCGTCGGCTACTATGCCTTCGTCTACAGCAGCATTTCGGGCGACGTTCTGCGGGGCCGCCAGACCCAGACGCAGCTTCAGGATCAGATTCGCGACGCCGAACGGCGCGAGAAGCAGTACCTCGAGCTCACGCAGGAGCTCGCCAACCGAGAGATCGCGGACAGGCAAAACCGAAGAATCCTTCCGGAGAACGCGGAGATTGCTGCGTTCCTTCAGGATCTCAACCGCGTTGCCGAGCTGAGCGGGCTGACGATTCGATTGGTCGAGCCGCGACCTGAGGTGCGCGAAGAGCTGTACGCGAAAATCCCGGTGGTCCTCGCGCTCACGGGCCGATTCCACCAGATGGGGAAGTTTTTCTACAACGTGAGCAAGCTAGATCGGGCGATCAGTCTGGAGAACATCCGGATGACGCAGCCGAAGCTGATGCCGTCCGGTGAGATGCTCATCGACGTGGATGTACGCGCGACCACCTACCGGCGTCCGCCAGCCGAAGGGAAGAAGTAGCAAGCCATGAGCTCCAAGATTCGAGTTTTCGCATGTGTCCTTCTCGTCGCCGGCGTTGCGGTTGCGGGCTGTGGCGACGATGAAGACGAGTTCGGCACCGGATTCGGACTCGGCAAAGGCACCGACGGAGATGCCGAACAAAGCGAGTCCGCCTCCGGCGATACGGAGGCCGCCGCGGCCGAGGTCGATTCCGGTCCCATCGTCTACACCGACGAAGATTTCGCAGAGCTCGACATCCAGAATCGCGATCCGTTTCGCTCCTACGCCAAGGCGTTCCAGGCTCAATCCGCGGCGCCGGCACAGCGTCGCGTTCTGTTGCCGAGCACCAGCTTGGACGAGATGAGTCTGATCGCGATCGTAACGGGAATCGCAACCCCGCGGGCGATGCTCACTGATACCGCAAAGGTAGGACATGTGATCCGTCGAGGTGACTACATCGGTCGTCCCGAAGTGGTACAGACCGGAGGTTCAGAGGGAATGCCAGTCACACTGAACTGGCGTGTGGATCGCATCCGTCCAGGTTCGGTTGTTCTGACCCGTGAAGACCCAACTGCGCCCGACAAACCGCCGTTGACACGCGTTATGCCACTTCATGAAGGTGGCGAAGCACCGCAGTTTACGACGCCGTAGTCGCCGAAAACTTTTCGCGCAGAAAATCCGTCGTTTTCTTGCCCCGGCCGTCTCCGGCGTTCGATGATTAACGTCAGCTGGCAGAGGAGTCAGGAATGCGTATTCATTGGGGTCTTGCAATCGCCTTGGGAGCATCTTTCGCGTGGGTCAATCCAGCCCAGGCGGCAGGGCCGAAAATCGATAGTGTCCGTATCGACGGCGCTCGTGACGAAGCACAAGTTTCGATCGACGGCGCGTTCGACAATCCGAAGTATGCGGTTCGCACGCGGGAGGGCGGTCGGCTCATCATCATCGACATCGAAGATGCAGCGCTGCCGCCCGGCGGGATCGACTCGACCGGGAGCACGTCGCTGGTCGCACGCACGATCGCGAGCAATACCGCGCACGGCGCCCGCATCGAGCTGATGCTCACGGGAAAGGCGACCTACCGAGCGCGCGCAACGGACAGCGGTATCTCCGTGAAGCTCCGTCGCGGCGAGGGTTCCGACGCGGCGAAGGCGAGAAGGTCGAAAGCTTCAGCCGGGCCGAAGGTCGAGGGTATTCACCTAGAGCAAAAAGACGGTCGCGACCGTGTGGTCGTCGAGCTTGCCGGTACCCCGGAGTTCAGAGTTTCCACGCGCGCAGGTGCGCCGCCTCGACTCGAGGTGCTTGGCGCCCGGATCGACTCGGGCGCGAAGCGACGCATCGAAGCGCCTCGGGGCTCGTCGATCGGATCGGTCGAGCTCGAGCAGAAGGGCGACCGGGCGGTGATTGAGGTCCATGGTTCGGAAGGCGCGGCCGGGACCGCAATTCGCTCGGGCGGCCGGATCGTTTGGATGTTCTCGCCGACCAAGAACGACACGAGGCCGCACACGCGGACAATCGCGAGAGAAAAGGACTATGCCGCTGAAGTGGATGGCCCCGAGGTCGCGGGCTTCCTCAGCAAGATGCCGGCGCAAGCTGGTGGCAAGGCCAACCGGCGCTACTCGGGTCGTCGCATCGACCTCGACTTCAAGGACGCGGACATTCACAATATCCTCCGGCTGCTGTCCGAGGTGGGTGGGGTCAACGTCGTCACGGCGGACAACGTCGGCGGCACGGTGACCATCCGAATGCGTGACGTCCCCTGGGATCAGGCGCTCGACGTCGTCCTTCAGGCAAAGTCACTCGGGATGATTCGGCAAGGCAATCTGCTCCGCGTCGCTCCGCTTGCTCAGCTCGAGCAGGAGCGCGAGGCCGCCATCGCCCGCCAGAAGCAACAGCAGCAACTGGCGCCGCTCGAGACGCGTCTGGTCCCGGTGAGCTACGCGACCGCGGCCGAGCTCCAGCCCCGCGTTCGTGAGCTGCTGACCGAGCGCGGCACAGTGTCGGTCGACACTCGCACCAACATGCTGATCGTTCGTGACATCGTCGGCCAGCTCGACGACGTAGAGGATCTCGTCCGGAATCTGGATACCCAGACACCGCAGGTCCTGATCGAGTCGCGGATCGTCGAAGCGAGCAGCACCTACTCGCGGGACATCGGTATTCAGTGGGGTGGCAACGCCGTCATGAGCAGCGCCACCGGTAACCCGACCGGTCTTCGTTTCCCCTCCGACATCGGCATCGCGGGCGGCGCTCCGACCAACGATGCGCCCACCAGCGGGCTCTCGCCATTCAACCCAGGCGTGACCAATCCCAACTTCGCGGTGAACCTGCCGGCGGTCACCGGCAGCGGTGCCGGTGGTGCCCTCGGCTTGGCCCTGGGTAGCTTGAGCGGCGCGGTGAACCTCAACGTTCGTCTCAGCGCTGCAGAGGCGGCCGGCTCCGTGCGCATCATCAGCTCCCCACGAGTCTTGACCTTGGACAACAACGAGGCGTCGATTTCGCAGGGTACTTTGATTCCGTTCTCACAGGTCAGCGCCCAGGGCGTCAACACCGCGTTCCAGGAGGCCAAGCTCGAGCTCAACGTCACGCCACACGTGACCAGCGACGGCTCGGTGGCCATGGACGTCAAGATTACACGCAACGAGCCCGACTTCGGTCGTACCGGCGCGAATGGCGACCCGACGATTCTGGAACGAGAGGCCCAGACGCAGCTTCTCGTCGACGATGGCGACACCGCCGTCATCGGTGGCATCTACACGCGAAACACGGGCCGGAACGTCGACCAGGTGCCGTTCTTCGGCGACATCCCGGTTCTTGGGGTCTTCTTCAAGCGCCGCCGCTTCCGCGAGGACCGAAACGAGCTCCTCATCTTCCTCACGCCGAGGATCGTGAACAGGGCCCTCGCGCTGCCGGAGTAGTTCCCCCGTAAAGAGGCCGCTGCGCGTCCTCCACGGGGCTTCGCCCAAGTTCGTGACGCGGAACCGGCTGAGCCGTATGCTTGGTTGCATGCGTGTTTATCTCTCGGGGCCCATGGGGGGCGGGAAGTCGACTGTGGCTGGTCTGGTGGCCGGGCAGCTTGGCACGCGTTCGCTCGATTTGGATGCACGGGTCGAAGAGCTCGCCGGGCGTTCGATTCCGGAGATCTTTTCGGAGCGCGGAGAAGGGGCGTTTCGGGCGCTCGAGAAAGAGGCGCTCGAGACGCTTCCTGGCGACGTTGGGGTGCTGTCCCTCGGTGGCGGCACGGTGGTCGACGACGAAACGCGACAGACGCTGCTGCGCGACGGAATACTCGTCACCTTGACCGCCGAGCCTTCAGTGCTCGCGGCCCGGGTGGGCGCGGGTCAGGGGCGCCCGTTGCTTGGCGAGAATCCTCGGGTTGACCTGGAGGGCATCCTGAACGCCAGAGCGGCCGCCTATGCGGAAGCTCATGCGGTCATCGATACCAGCTCACTAGAACCCAGCGACATCGCCTCGGAGATTGTGGCTGTCCGAAATCTTTCGCCGATCGTCGTGCCTCTGGGCCCGCGGACTTATCGAGTCGAGGTGGGCCGCGGCGCGCGCCATCGGGTTGGAATTCGCGCAGGCGAGCACGCGGCCGGCGAAGCGGTTCTGGTGTTTGACGGAGGTGATGACCGTCCCTGGCCGCAAGATGCGGTTCGCGACCTCACTCGAGCCGGGAAGCCTCCGATCGAGGTGAAACTGCCGGGCGATGAAGCACACAAGAGCGTCGCGAGTGTGGAGCGGATTTGGGATAGCGCGCTCGAAGCCGAGGTCGACCGACGCGCGATCGTCATCGGCGTGGGCGGCGGCGTGATCGGTGACTTGAGCGGCTTCGCGGCCTCGACCCTGCTGCGGGGTGTGGCCCTCGGGCAGATTCCCACCACCTTGCTGGCCATGGTCGACAGCTCCGTCGGAGGCAAGACCGGTTTTAATCGACCCCGTGGCAAGAACCTCGTGGGAACCTTCTATCAGCCGAAGTTCGTTCTCTGCGACGTCGAGACCCTGTCCACATTGCCTAGCGAAGAACGGATCGCGGGCCTTGCCGAGGCCGTGAAGAGCGCTTGGCTCGACTCCGAGGAGTCGGTTGCCATGCTCGAACGCGACGCCGACGCGCTCATCGCAGGCGACGCGGATGCGACGATTCGGGCGGTCCGAATGTCGGTCAAGCTGAAGTCGCGAATCGTGCACGAGGATGAAAGGGAGTCAGGCCGCCGGATGCTCCTCAACCTCGGGCACACGGTCGGCCACGGGCTCGAAGCCGCCGGCGAGTATCGCGGAATTCGACACGGAGAGGGCGTGGCGCTTGGTATGATCGCCGCCATGCGGGTTGCGGCCGGGCTCGGGCGAGGACGCCGTGAGGAAACAGAGCGCCTCACGCGGCTCTTGGGGAAATTGGGGCTGCCGACCGATCTCGATCGAAGACTGAACAGCCGTGCGCTGGCGTTCATCGGCTCGGACAAGAAGCGCCGCGGCGACACGATTCACTTCGTAATTCCGAGGTTTCCGGGCCAGACCGAAATTGCAGCGCTCGGCCTGGACGAGGTGCGGGCTGCGCTCGGGAAATCCTGAGCACCGGAAATTTGGCGGGTTACGCACGGGCTCGATACCATGGGATCACCCTTTGGAGGGGACTTATGCGTCGAATCATCCTCATGGCCATGGTGCTCGCGGTGACGGTTGCTGGTTGCAACCGCTTTCCTGATAATGGACTTCAGATCAGCGCGAATTTGCTCCCGGACGACTCTTGTTTCGTGGACCCAGCTCAAGAAGAGCGTCTACTGCGGGGCCTCTGGGACATCAGCTATCGCACACCGGGCGGCGAAACCCCGGACTACGGGATCGCCCTCCAGCTTCTGAGCTACCTGGTGAACACTTCGCTCGAGTTCCAGGCAGACCAAAACAACATCCAGGTCGACAACTACGATATCGAGATTCTGCTTCCCGACGGGAGCAAGCCTGATCTCGGCGGCTTGACCAACCCGTATCGAGTCACGACCAGCGCCGTAATTGCTTCCACCGTGCCCGGCGGCGACGCGATTCCGGGGGTGGGGTTCGCGACTGGCATTCCCGGAGACTACCAGGCCACGTTGGTAGCTCTCGGAGTCGGCGAGATCTTGCTGAGCATTCGGGCGGGCGGCACGACCCGCGGCGGCTTCAGCCAGCGGTCTGCGTCGTTTCTCTGGCCGGTATCGCTCTGCGCGGGTTGTTTGAACAACTGCGCGTCTGATGACCTCGACACCAGCTGCCTTCCAGGCCAAGACGTTTGGCCCTACTGTGTGCTCTAGCGGACGGTAAACAGGTACGGTGGAATCAGTGCAACCTGCTCTTCGGCGAGAACGCGGAGCGTTTCCGCCCAGGCCGCGAGCGGTAGCGTCGTGGCGAGCGGGTGTTGACGCAACCAGAGGCGCTGCAGGGTCCGTGCATCGTCCTCTCCGTTCCCGCTGAGGAGCTCGTTGATCGCGTCGAGCATGCCTTTGGGCGCGGGCCAGAGCTCGACCGGCACTTCGGGCCCGAGCCCGGCGGCGGCACGGGCTTTGTGAAGCGCTTCGCTGAGGCCGGCCATTTCGTCGATGAGACCGAGCGCCTTTCCGTCCTGGGCGGTCATCACGCGGCCCTCCGCGGCGGCTAACACGGCTGCTGTCTCCATCTCGCGACCCGCCGCCACGCGGCTGATGAAGCGGTCGTAGGTGTCGCGAAGCAAGGTCTCGAACGCCTTGCGCTCGCTCGGATTCAAGGCGCGGACCGGCGTCGACCAGGCCGCGCGCTTGCCCCGCTGCAAGATGAACGTGTTGATGCCGATGTCCTCGGCAAGCTTGGCGACATTGAACTTGCCGCCCACCACCCCGATCGATCCGACCAGGCTGTTGGGGTGGGCCAGGATCTCGCCGGCGGCCGATGCGATGTAGTAGCCACCGCTCGCCGCCATGTCCCCGACACTCGCGATCAAAGGCTTTCGGTCGGCCAAGTTGCGCGCGGCTTCCCACATTCGGTCGCTGGCAAGCGCCGAGCCCCCGGGCGAGTTGATCCGCATCACGACCGCTTTGACATTTTCGTCATTTTCGAGCCGCTCCATCGCTCGCACGAACGGGCCGGCGACCGCATTGCCTCTTGCATCGGATTCGCCGTCGGTGATGTTACCGTTCACGAAAACCAAGGCGACCCGCTCGCCGCTGGATTTCGGCTTTTCGCGCTCACCGCTCAGCAAGCCCAAGAACTGCCCCAACGTGAGCTGCTCTTGCTTCGGTAGCATCCTGGTGCGTCGGATGTTCTCGACGCCGGCGGCCGTTTTGATCTCCTCGCGCGACTCCCGAAGAAAACCAACCGCGTCGACGAGCCCAGCGTTGATCGCGGCGTCGGAACCGTAGGGCCCTTGGTCGATCAGCGCTTTGGCGCGGCCCAGGTCTCCATCCGTTCGCAATTGCGTCGCAGAGAGCAAGGCGCCCTGCAGGTCATCGAGAATCGCATCCATCGACTGCTTCGCCTCCGGGGGCATGTCGTTTCGAATGAACATGTCTCCTGCGCCTTTGTAGCGGCCCATGTGGATGATTTCCGCCTCGACGCCAACCTTTTCGAGGAGCGCACGGGCATAGATCATCACGGCGGCCGGGCCGATCAAGTCGAGGGTCCCTGCCGGCGACATGCTGATTCGGTCGCAGCTCGAAGCGAGCAAAAGATAGCCGACGTTGTCCGCGGTCTCGAAATGACAATGCACAGGCCGGTTGTCCTCCCGAAACTCGCCGAGCGCCTCGACGAGGTCGCCCACGCTCCCCCATGAGCCCTGCAGAGGCCCAACTCGAACGAGGAGGCCTTTGACCCTCGCGTCATCGGTGGCTTCCCAGATGCGCTCGAGGACGTCGTGTAGCGTGGGCTGCGGTGGGGCGAAGGGATCGTGTTCTGCGCCGTCCGGAAAAGCCTGCAAGAACCGAAGCTCGCGAACCACCGGCTCGTCCGGCTCGTCGTTCTTCTCGCTGCATGACACCGTGGCCAGCGATGCAAGAGCGGCGAGGATGATGAGCGCCGTGCGGCGTGTGCGGTACTTCATGGGGCTGTTGTTCCCGACTCCTGCGCGGGCGCTTCCGCCGAGGATGGCGCCGATTTTGCGGCGGGCTCGGAATCTGGATCGAGCTCCGGGGGAAGCTTTGCGCGGGGTTCTATTCTCTTGATCGCTGCGATGGCGGCACCGACGTGAGTGCCCGATGGCCGCCGTTTGACGTAGGTGAAGTACGCTGACACGGCGTCTTCGTTTCGTCCGAGGCGCTCGTAGGTGCGGCCCAGGTTGAAGTAGCCGTCCGAGTCGCCCCGCTGCGCCGCGACCCGAAAGTACCGGGCCGCCGAGATGTAGTCCCCGAGCCCGGTCATGACGTCGCCGAGGCCGTCCATCGCCTCGGCGGAGCCTGGGCGCGCCTCCAAGGCGCTATCGAAGTAGGCGCGGGCGCGGGCGAAGTTCTCGGCAGCGAGCTCGTCTCGTCCCTGCTGCATGTACCAGTCGTAGCCCCGCACCGGCGGCCGACCGTCGACGAACGCATCGCTGCCGGCCGCCGCCGCCAATCGATCGTACTCGTCGTAAGCAGGCTTCCGTGAGGGGGCGGGCGTCGGGGTTGCGTCAGCGCTCGAGCTCCCGGTCCCGCTCCCGGTCTCAGGATCAGCCCCGGTCTCAGGATCAGCCCCAGTCTCGGGATCGGCCCCGGTCTCAGGATCGGCCTCGGTCCCAGGATCAGCCCCGGCCTCAGGATCGGCCTCGGTCTCAGGATCGGCCTCGGTCCCGACCCCGGCGTCGGCAAGCGCCTCCGCGGCTTGCGCTGCGTCGAGCTCGGCGAGCAGCTTGGTTGCGGTCGGGTGCCCAGGATGATCCGCCACGATCCTCTCCAATTGCGCGCGCGCACTGCTGTCTTCGCCGATCGCGTGCTGTGCGCGCGCCAAGAGCAAGAGATATGGGACGCCATCGGGCGCAAGCTCGGCGGCCTGCGTGGCGCTTCGGAGGGCGGCCTGCATGTCGCCGCCCGCTTCGGCGGCGCTTAGACGCGCGTCAACTCGAAAGAACTCGGCCGTGCGGCTGAAGGACATCGACCGGACCTCTTCTAAAACGCGACGGGCTCGCGGGGCGTCTCCGGCGAGTCGGAGCGCGTCGACCTCGGCGAGACGTGCATCCAAGTCGCGGCCGTCGAGCTCGGTGGCGCTCTCTGCGGTCATTCGTGCGGCCGTCGTCAGGTTCTCGATGCTGTCGGCTGTGGCGCCATCGTCGATCTGAGCTTGCGCTGCGAGCGCGTAGGTGTGGGAGAGCTTCGCGAGGATCTCCGGGTCGCGATCACCGCCGGCCTCGATCGCCCGGCCGTAGGCTTCGATCGCGCTAGCGTACGCTTGCGGATGCGCTTCGAAGAGGGCGGCATCCCCGTCTGCGACACTCGCCGCGATGAGTCCGGGGTCGCCCGCAATGCCGAGCAGCTTCGCCACGCGCGGCCACTGCGCGAACATCAGGGCGAGGCCCCCGACCAACACGATGAGCATCAGCCAGCGCAGCGGCGAGCCGCCACGCCCCGGCAGGCCCGGGATGTCGTCATCATCGTCGTAGTACGCCGGCGGCGGCGTGCTCGGACGACTGCCGGACGGCGGCTGTTCTTCGAACTCTGCCTCCTCCACGTCCGCGCCGCGCGACGTTGCGGGAGTAATCTGACGCGGCTGCGCCGTGTCCGCGCCAGGATCCGCCCAGGAATCCGATGAATAGGGAGGCAGCGGGCTGCTCTTCTCCGTCCAGGCTGCCGCGGGGCTGCTTTCCCAGGCCTCGTTCTTCGGCTCGCTTTCAGGCCCAGCGACAGGCTCGGCTCCGGCTTCGACACCGGGCGCGGAACCAGGGATTTCCGGGGCCGCAGCGCCCGGCACCATCTTGTCGGCGGGCATGACACCGAGCAGCGTTGGCTGCCTCGGCCGTCTCCCAGGCGGTAAGCTCGACGCTTTCGAGGTTTCCCCGGCCGGCACGGCTGCTACCGCCGCGATCTCCACGCCGGCGGCCTGGAAGAAAGTCTCGAGCTCGGGGATGGACCCGAGTGGCTTCCAGCTCTCGTCACCCCGAGCGATCTCGTTCTCGGGCGTCAGCTCGCCCGAGCCAATCCGGCGCTGAAGCTCCCGAAGCGAGTCGATCATATCGATTGAATCGTCTTCCAGCTTGAGGCGCCAGACACTCGTCGTGCGGTCCGCGTCGGCCCCCGCCGTGGGGTAGACCTTGAAAACATGTCCGCAATTGGTGCATTTTACGCTGGTTCCACGTCCGGAAAGCAGCGTTTCGTCGAATTCGTATTCTGTGCCGCAGCGCTCGCAGGTAACGTCCATCAGTCGAGAAGCCCCCCAGGCTCATGGTGTGGTGCGGTTGGTCGCTCCGGCCGATCGTTGCTAGGGAAAGGCCGCAGATGCGTCGGGACCTGGCTGCTCTCATCGATCACACCCTCTTGCGA
>JABDJF010000814.1 GCA_013002645.1 Myxococcales bacterium | reverse complement strand
GGTCGAACTCCATCCCGAGAATGTTGCGCGGAGACTCGAAGAGCTCTTTCGGGATTGCAGAGACATCGACGCTGCTCGAATCCTCGCCAGGCGTGGCGTCTTTGTTCACGAGGGCCCGCAGAGTTTTGTACTCAGATTGGCTTGGCCGTCTGCCGATCGTCAGTGCGAAGTCCTTGGTGATGATGTAACCACGCGATACCGTCGGAAGGTTACTGGTGAGCTCCATGAACGTCGCGACGATCGGGCTTTCGTAGTACTTCCCCTTCACCCAAACCGTGATGTAGCGCTCCTTGAGCTTCCACATCTTGTACATGAACGGGAAGTAGTTGAAGCGATCGGTGTGATTCATCGCATAGATGACCGGCTCGTTCGGTATCTTGTCGATTCCTTCGATGCGGATGTCGATGCCCGGCAGGAAGTTGTAGTTCGGCGTGAGCAAGGTGTGCCCGAAAAACACCTGGCCGATCGGGCGTTTCATGAGCCGGATGCGTTGGAGTCGCGGAAGGTCGAGCATCGGACGGTCACGATGTGCTCAGAAGCAAGCCTCGTGTCAATTCGCGAGCCGCAAGCCGCACAACGGCCATACGACAATGGGCCGGATGGGTTCCGGCTGACTTTTTCATCGGGAGTGCTACAAAAACGGTTATGCCCAAGGTATCAATAAGGATACCGAGGAAACTGGCGGGCCGCTACGAGAGGACTTAGGTTGCGGCGAAAGGAAAAAGGAGACTGAGTGGCGAGAAGAAGCCCGAGAGGTAGGAAAAAGAAGTTCGAGCGCAATTTCGAGCAGGAAGACAAGCGTGACGACCACATCAAGCTGAACGGTGTGGTGAGTCAGGTCTACGCTGGCGGCCAGTTCGAAGTGACGACCGAATCCGGCGCTGCGGTGCGCGCGCAGCTTTGCGGCCGGATGCGGAAATTCAGGATCCGCGTGATCCTAGGTGACCGTGTAACGGTGGCTCTGTCCCCGTATGACCTCACACACGGCATGATCGTGTTTCGCGACAAGTAGCGCTTACGGTGTACGAAGGAGCGTTCCGCATCCTGAGAGCACTTGGCGATGGTCGGTCGCTGTCTCGGGATGACGTCGTCCGCGCGGCAGGTGAAGCATCGTCGGTCGTTCGAGAAGTGACGGAACGCTACGCCAAGTGGTTTGAAATCGAGGAGGGCAGGATTCGCTGCTCAGACCGCGGGCTGGCGGCATTGGCACGAGAGCTGGTGGCCCGACGGGCAGGCCAGACCCCTGACTCATCGTGGCGTGAGGCATATGAAGCGATCGCTGCCGAGCGCAGCGCACCGAAGCGCGCGCTCGACCAGATCTTCATCACTTCCGGCACGGCCGTTCGACGCGCGGAGCTCTTGATCGAGGCTGGCGATCACCAGCGAGGACTTTTGTTCCTCGGTGACGACGATCTCACGAGTGCTGCCCTGCAGCTCGCGGGCGCCGGTCGCAAGGTGACCGCGCTCGACACCGATGATGAAATTCTCGGGATCTTGGCGCGGAACGCGGCGGGGCGCGGTTGGGAGCACGAGACGATACGTCACGACCTTCGGCAACCGACCCCGAAGGCGATGCGCGCGCGCTACGGCGCGGTCTTCACCGATCCGCCGTATGCCCTCGAGGGCTTTCGGCTCTTCGTGAGCCGCGCGGCCGAGATGCTCAAACCAGATGGCAGGCTCTATGTCTGCTTTGGCCACAGCCGACGGGCGAGCGAACGAGGCCTACAAAAGCAGCGCGTGCTCACCGACGCAGGCTTCCTCGTGGAGGCGGTTTTTCCGGACTTCAACGAATACCAAGGAGCGGAAGCGATCGGCTCGCGAAGCGCGCTTTGGCGGTGCCGGGT
Source organism: Myxococcales bacterium (assembly GCA_013002645.1). GTDB lineage: Bacteria > Myxococcota_A > Polyangia > Polyangiales > Houyiibacteriaceae > SG8-38. The sequence goes on along the minus strand of JABDJF010000814.1, from coordinate 887 downwards.
GACGCCCGAGACGCGGCCCCTGGTTCGAGGAGAAGTCGACGGCGAGCTTTACACCAGCCGCTCGCCCAACAGTTAGGCTCGAGCCGCGACGATCTCATCGCACCAGGCGATCAGGTCCTCTGTCACTTCTTGGCGATTCGTTTCGTTGAGCATTTCATGTCGTGCGTTCGGATAGAGCTTGAGCCGAACGTCGAAGATCGCCGCGCGCTTGTACGCATCGTAGAGATTCTTCATACCCTTGCCGTTGTCGCCGACCGGGTCCTGGTCCCCCGCGAAGAGGTAGAGGGGCTTGTCTTTGGGCACCTTGGCGACGTTGCTCGGCTTCGAGATACGGTCGAGTGCGATCAGCAAGTCGAGCCAGGTTTGGGTGGATACGGCGAAGCCCATCAGCGGGTCCGCGACGTACTTGTCCACCTCGTCGGGGTCGCGTGAGAGCCAATCGAACTCGGTTCGCGCCGGCTCGAATGGCTTGCTGTACTCGCCAAAGGTGAGCTTCTGCAGGACGGGGCTCGGATTGCCCTTCCCGACGCGGACGCGTTCAATCCGCGCGAGCAACTTACCGACCACGGCAATGGGAGGTGGCTTTCCGTTCGAACCAGAGAGCGCAGCAGCGACCATGTCGTTCGGACGTTCGAAAAGGAGCTGCTGGAGCACGAACGAACCCATCGAGTGCCCGAGCATGATGATCGGGAGGCCGCGGTGACGCTTGGCGATTTCCCGATTTACCCCGTGTGCGTCTTCGACGATGCGATTCCAGCTGTCGCTGTCCGCCATGTGGCCCGCCGAGGCGCCCTCGGGAATGCTTTGTCCGTGCCCACGGTGATCATGCGCATTAACGCTGTAGCCTGCCCCAGCGAGCTCCTCCGCAAGTCGCCCGTACCGGGTTC
>JABDJF010000751.1 GCA_013002645.1 Myxococcales bacterium | reverse complement strand
GGTGACGCTGCCGTTTTTCCTCCGGCGCATCGCGAGCTCGTTTGCGGAGATCCCGAGCGCGCTCGACAAGGTGCCGAACGATGGCGCTTGGCTGCGCGAGAACGCGAAACACAGCGAGCCCGCGGTGACCTGGATTGGTCACGCGACGCTCCTGGTTCAAATGGGTCATCTCACGTTCCTCACCGATCCGATCTGGTCGAACCGGGCAAGTCCGGTCTCCTTTGCGGGGCCGGAGCGAATTGTCGAGCCTGGCGTCTCTATCGACGATCTTCCGCCGATCGACTTCGTCGTGGTTTCCCACAATCACTACGACCACCTCGACCTCGAGAGCTTGGTGACGCTGTCTGAGCGGGATCCACACACACGCTTCTATGTTCCGCTCGAGAACGGCGAGCTCCTTCGCGAGAACGGAATCGGAAACGTCGAAGAGCTCGACTGGGGCCAGCATGTCGAGCACGAAGGCGTGCTCGTCTACTGCCTGCCCGCGCAACATTGGAGCAAGCGAGGCATTGGCGACGACCGCGAAGCGCTCTGGTCGTCCTGGGCGGTGGTCAGCGCGGAGCGAAGGTTCTTCTTCGCCGGCGACACCGGGTACTTCGACGGATTTGCCCGCATTGCCGAGGCGCTCGGCCCGTTCGACCTAGCAGCCCTGCCGATCGGCGCCTACGAGCCAACCGAGATGATGAAAGCCTCACACATGAATCCTGAGGAAGCGGTTCAAGCTGCCATCGACCTTCGCGCTCGTGCCGCCGTCGCGATGCACTACGGCACCTTCAAGCTCTCCGACGAGCCCCTCGATGAACCGCCCACACGATTCAAGGAAGCGGCGTCCAAGGGCGCGCTCGGAGACGAGGCCGCCTGGTTGCTCCGGATTGGCGAAACCCGCGCCTTCTAACGTGGGGAGAACGAAAGCGTGCGGCTCTGCGCAGGCGGCGAACGTCAGCCAGCGTGCGGTAGACCCAGGGCGGCGGAGATCTCTTGCAATGTGGTGTCCTCGGTCGCCCGCACGCGACCATCGGCAGCAACAGCGATTGCAGCCGCGCTTCGGACCAGCTCGCTTCTGACCGGATCGCCTGCGACCCGCGCGATGCAATCGAACGCACGTTGCCGGCCGTCTTCGGGGTTCGCGATCAAAGCGTCGGCGAGGTCCCCAAAAGTGTTTTCGAGCGCCTCGAAGTCCAGACCGCCAAAGACGTCCGTCTTCCCGCGGAGCATGTCGATGAATCCATCCACCTCGGACCGAGAGAGCTGGCCATCCGATGCGGCCACCAATGCAAACGCGCCGGAGAGAGCGCGGAGCAGAACATCGGTGACATCCTCGTCGAAACGAACCCAAGTTGCGATCGCGTACGCCTCCGTCTCGTCTGCAGCCATCCTCGACTCCTTCGCTGACGAGAGGTTAGCGCGACCTCCCAGAGATTGCGACGCAAGACGTCGAGAATCTCCCCTGACGCGGTTCTCAGTGCCCTCCATCTTTCTGGAGCTTTTCGCGGGCGCTGCGAAGCTGGTCGTCGAAGCGCCGGACGCCTTCCTTGGCTTTCGCAAGCTCGATGAAGCGTGGAAGCTCTCGGGAGCCGGCGCTCTGCTGCTCGAGCGCTGCGAGGTCGACCGGGGCGTCGGTTTCGTAGGCGCGGAGGGCGTCGAGGGCCGTTTGGATCTCGCGGGGCAGTCCGGCCAGGTCATTGGGCGCTTGGCCGAATCCCAGCGCATATCCGGCCAACCGCGTTTTAGCGTCACTCGGGAGATTCGTCCGCAAAAGCGTTTCGCGCAGGGTCGCAAGCACGGAGCGTAGCCGGCCGGCGTCCGAAACGGAGGCGTCCTGTCCCAACTCGCGCAGCGACTCCTCGATACGCCCCTGGGCCGCGCCCAATCGAAACCGGAGGTTCTTCGACAGGGGGTGCAGCGAATCGGCCTCAATCGCTTGGGCTTGCAGGATCTGCATGGCGGCGTTGATGTTGCCGAGGCGCGCTTCCACCGTGGCGCGCGGAAGTGCGTACTGAAGGTCCTCGGCGACGAAGTCGCTGGTTTCTCGAGGTGTGAGCTGCATCTGCCAGGGCGGGTGTCCGCGATACGCGAACGCGCCATCACGGGTCACCCGAGCGTACGCGCTCTGCAGGGCGAGCAAGGTGGTTTGGTCATCGGGGCTCGTCCGAAGCGCGAGGGCCCAACCGAGATCCTTGACGGCCCGCAGCCGATCGTCGCGGACACAGGTGCGTGCCGCCACCAGCTGCGCTTCCCGGAGGTAATCCAAGCCGCTGTCGCGGAGCCCGGCGCGCGTTCGGGCGGTTCCAACGGCATGCAAGGCGAACGGGTTGTCCGGGTTCCGTGTCACCTCGTATTCCCAGAGCGAAGACGACGAGGCGAAGACCCGTGAATGAAGCGACGTCACGACTGCGAAACCCAAGACGATGACCGAGGCGGCAAGAGCGACCGTCTTCCCAAGCGATGCGCGCTTCTGGAACAGCCACAGGAGACCACGTGCAAGA
>JABDJF010000734.1 GCA_013002645.1 Myxococcales bacterium | reverse complement strand
CCGTGTAGCCTGCCGCCTCGACGGCCAGCTTCATGACTTGCTCTTGAAAGATCGGAACACCAAGGGTCTTCTTCAAGATGCGCTCCAGCTTCGGATGCGGATAGTCGACCTCTTCTTCGCCCTTACGCCGACGCAAGTAGGGATGAACCATGTCACCTTGAATCGGACCGGGTCGCACGATCGCGACTTCGATCACCAAGTCGTAAAAGGTGCTTGGCTGAAGCCGTGGCAGCATCGCCATCTGCGCACGGCTTTCGATTTGGAAGACCCCGACCGTATCGCCTTTGGACACCATCTCGTACGTGGCCTTGTCTTCGGCAGGGACGGTTGCGATCTCGAGGTCCTGACCTTTGTGCGCGCGCAGCAGATCAAACGCACGGTGAATGCAGCTGAGCGCACCGAGGCCCAAGAGATCGACCTTGAACAGGGCCAGATTGTCGACGTCGTACTTGTCCCACTGGATGACGGTGCGAGCCTCCATGCTGGCCTGCTCGATCGGGACGATCTCGTCGACCGGCCGATGTCCGAGCAAAAAGCCGCCCGGGTGAATCGACAAATGTCTTGGAAAATCGAGCACTTGAGTTGCCAGTGACCAGAGCTGCCGAGTGGCCGGCGCGTCCTTGTCGAGGCCAGCCTCGCGAAGGAGCTCGGGGTTGAAGGTGTCGTCGCGATGCCTCAATAGCCTTGTCGCGGTCTCCAGATCCGTTCGGGCCAAGCCAAGCACCTTGCCGACATCACGGACCGCGGAGCGAATCCGATAGCGAATGATGTTTGCCACCATCGCGGCGTGGCGGCGTCCGTACTTTTCGTAAACGTGTTGAATGACTTCTTCCCGGCGCTCGTGTTCGATATCGAGATCGATGTCTGGAGGCTCGGCTCGCTCGACGCTCAAAAAACGCTCGAACAACAGATCCATGCGCACGGGATCGATTGCCGTGATGCCCAGACAAAAGCACACGGCGCTATTGGCAGCGCTGCCGCGTCCTTGGCACAAAATGTTTTGCTGACGGCAGTACTGGACGATCTCGTACATCGTCAGGAAGTAACCGCCATAGTCCAGCTTGCGAATGATTTGAAGCTCGCGCTCGATTTGCGTGCGAACGTCCGAAGGCACCTTGCCTCGATAACGTTTGCGCGCGCCACGAAACGTGAGATCGCGTAACCAGCCCTGTTCACTGTGCCCTGAAGGCAGATTCTCTTCGGGGTATCGATAACGAAGGTCATCGAGACTGAACGTGCACTGCTCGGCGATCTCGACCGTACGACGAAGGCATGCAGGGTCGTCCGCAAAGAGACGTCCGAGCTCCTGAGCGGGTTTGAGGTCGTGCTCTGCGTTTGCGTAGATCGTGTGCCCCGCCTCGGAAAGCACTTTACCCCCTCGAATACAGGCTAAAACGTCTTGCAGAGGGCGCCGTAGCTTGTCGTGATAGAGGACTTCGTTGACGCCTACCGTCTGCACGGAGAGCTCTTTTGCGACGGAGCGCAAGACTTTCTCTTTTGGCTTTTCGTGATCGCTCAGATGACGAGCACAAAGAGCAAACACCGACGAAGGGCCATGACTTGCATGTAAGGTGCGCAAGGCTTCGGGGCTTGCAGCGAGAAAAAACAAATCGTGAAGTGGAGCGAGCTCTTCGCCGTGAATGAGAGAAGTGCCCTTTTCACAGCGGGCATGTCCGAGTGACAAGACTCTACAGAGATCAGCGTAGCCGCGTCGTGTCTTGGCGAGTGCCACGACACGCTGTGCATGCCCTTCGAGCTCGACCATGAGCTGAGCGCCAGTTACGATGCGAACACCGAGCTCTTTGGCCCGCATCTGCGCGCGAACCAGGCCGTACACCCCGTCCCGGTCGGTGATTGCAACTGCGGGAAGACCAAGCGCATGTGCGCGCTCGACGAGCTCTTCGGGAAAGGACGCGCCCTCTAAAAAGCTGTGGTTGCTCTTGACCCACAACGGAACGTAAGTGCCCATTCAATCGAGCACCCCGTGCAAGAACCAGCGCTTCCTCGGATGGTCGTAGAAGAGCCAGAGCAAGTCGCCGTGATCGGTTTCAGCGTAGTAGTAGTCGCGTTCGACGAGGCGCTTCCACCAGCCACCGCTCACGCGATACGGCCCGTACATGTGCTCGATCGCATGGTTTTGCGCGAGCGAAGGACCGGCCTGCGGCTCCCTTGGCACCAGTGGACGAAGCGGCTTGGGGCGAGCGTAAACCCTTCGAACCATGGATGAAACCGGCGTCCCATCGGATTGCCCGCCGAGTCGCGCGTGCTGAATGGGCTCCCAGAGAAAGGAGGCCTCAGGCAGATGCGCTTCGCGGAGCCGTGCCTTGGTCACCGACTGTTCGCCGTACGCTGCACGGACCCGGTCGAGCGCGCGGTGAGCGGCCCTCATGTCGCGACGGGGTTGATGGCCGGGAAGCGAAACTTGCTCCGCCTGTGTGCGAGTCGTCTTTGCAAAGACTTCCACTTCTTCGACCGCGCCTTGCAAGCTCCGCTCTCCGAGGCGAAGACGAATGAGCTCGAGCAACAACATCAGATCCAAGGTCGGAGCGGCCGGCTCGATTTGTTCGTGATGCAAGGGCGCACGTTCCAAATGGAGTGAAAGCTCGAGAGCTTGGATCGATTCTCCACGCGCACAAACCTGGTGCAGCAGCGAGTGCAAAGCGCCTTTGATTGCAAACAGCAGGCGGTTTTGATCTTTGTCGGGTGGATCGACTTGAAAAGAGATGCGGGCTGGTTCGTCGAAGACCTGTGGCTGAATCGGTAGCTGCATGTCGTCGGCAAACGAGTCGTGAAATGCACTTGCCCGCGCACCGAAACGGCTCAGCAGCTCTCCGGCAGGCACGGCGAGAAAGTCGCCGAGCGTTTCGATACCCAACGCGCCAAGGCTTTCGCAGAGCTCCCCGGGCAAATCGAATTCACGCAGCGCGGTTTTGTTCGAACGTTCGCGCTCTTCATCGGCGCTCTTCGAGATGCAGACCCCGGCCTGCGCCATCGCGACCGCGAGCGCTCGCTGGCGATGAAAGCCTACCGTCACCGAGTTGCGCCAGTGCCGGGCCCTCAAATATCGATGAATCGAGCTCGCCCAGTTGCGATAGCCGCCATAAAGTCGCCGGAGCCCTTCGGGATCGAGCTGGAATGCGCCGACCTGGTCGAGCGCTTCGACCCGGGGCGAGAAGGTTTGAAGGGCCTCGATCAACTCGCGACTGACCTCCGAGACCTCCTCGGGCAAGACGATGGCGGCATGCAGGTTCGGAAGGAGATCGCGCGCGACGGTTTGACGCATGCCAATGCGAAGACGGCTCCTTTTTGCAATCGCGTTGAGGTGCGTGATGCGGCCGTTTGGGCCTTCGTCATCGACGACGACAACAGGCGAAGCGCTCCAATTTGGCTTTTTGCGCAACAGAATTTGCAATGGCAGCATCGGCAAAAGAACGCAGCTCACTCGCTTCATGACTTGACTCGCAAACCGGACGGAGCGACTGGATTGATCGATGAAAGCGCGGTGGCGATTCCGACTTTGTCTTTGAGAACATGTGTGTGAACTTCGAAACGATCGGCGTGAAGAGGGCCGCGTTGAGGCTCGACGCGCAAGCCGACCAAAGGACCCGAAGAAGGTTCTTCGCATGCGTTCGAAGTGAGCAAGAGAATGCGTCCGTCGTGCTGACGCAAGAGGCCTTGAAGACGACCTTGCCAATTGACTGAAGAACCTGGCGGAAGCGCATCGCTGAGGTCGATGACCGTCAAACCAAACGCACCGGAACGCGCAAGCCACTCGGCAGC
>JABDJF010000719.1 GCA_013002645.1 Myxococcales bacterium | reverse complement strand
CACACGCTGTATTCACCTTACTTCGAAGAGTCCTTCTACCCAGAAGCGCTCGTGCTCAAAGCGGTCACGTTTTTCGTGAACTGCCAGGTCGACAACGCCGAAGCCACCGTTGCGAAATTTCACGACGTCTATGATCCGGTCAAGCAGGAGCTCGACTCCGTGCTGGCGAAGCACCAGGACAACGCCGACTTCTTCGAGTTCTTGAAGAAGGTGCAGAGTGCCGAAGCAGACCTTTCGCCTCGGGTTCGACCGATTGTGTCGACCGCCTTGAGTGACCGCACGGTGCTTCAGCACCTAGAGTACGTCGCCCTGCTGGACATGGAAGAAGCCCGGCTCGCGAAGTCCGGCGAGGCCTTCGCGGGATCGCCCGTCGGCGGAAAGATTCTGGAAGACGTCTCTCTCGCGAAAGCGTTTGCCGTGGATCAGGCCGGCGATTTGGCGCGCGGCCGATACCAGCGACTCATTCGAGAGCTTCGAGACCTCAGCAACCAGGTCGACACCGTCGAGCTGGAAATCGCGACCTTCCGCCGCGGTCAGATCGACCAAGAGCTGCAACAACAGATGTCGCTCGCCAAGCAATCCAAAGGTGGCGACGTGAACGTGGACGAAGAACATCAGCTCTGGCCGTTCAACGGGGAGTGGTGGCGAGATGAGCTCGGGTTCTATCGACAGCAGGTGACCAACCTATGCACACGCTAACGAAATCGAAGTACGCGGCGAGCCTCCTTTGCGGGTTGCTCGCGATGATCCTTGGGGCCGACGCAGCCGCAGAGCAGGCCGTGATGAGCACGGCCCCGATGTGCATTCCGGAGAGCACCGAGCGAGAAATCGCCGCCTGTCCAGCCGGCGCCAAGAAGACGGCTGCCAAAGAGGGCGGCACAGCGCCGGTTTCGCGCATGAAGGCGACCGCGCCCAAGAAACGCGCCAAGCAAGGGGCAACCGGGCCCTCGCTACAGATCGACATGAGCACACGACTCGGTCGAGAACAGACGCGTGCCCGGGCCGAAAACCTGCTCGAGCGTGAGATCGCGATTCTCCAACGGCTCGTCAAGAACAGTAGTGACGACGACCCACGACGGCCCGAGGTCCTGTTGCGTCTCGCCGAGACGCAGTTCGAAATGCAAATCGCCAAGAACGCCAAGGTGCGGTCGTTCGACGACCCGATCTACGAAGCCTGCACGCGCGACGGCGACAAGGGGCGTTGCAAGCAGGCGCGAGAGGGCCAAAAGGCGGCCGAGGCCGAGCTCAACGAGGTGCGCGAGGACAGCATCCGCACGTACGCGACGCTGGTGCGTGACCATCCGAAGTTCAAGCGAATGGACGAGGTCCTGTTCTCGCTGGCCTTTGCCCTCCAGGAGCTCGACCAATTCGACAAGGCTCGCTCGGTCTATCGAAGGCTGATCAAGGACTATCCGAAGAGCCGCTTCGTGCCGAACGCTTATCTGTCGTTCGCGGAGTACTACTTCAATGACAGCGACATGGAGGCGGCTGCGAAGTTCTACCGCAAAGTGCTCGAGTTCCCGCCGAAGCAGAATTCCGTGTACGGGTATGCGCTCTACAAGGTTGCCTGGGTCGAATACAATCGGGAGCGTTACCGGCAATCGTTGCAGGGCTTTGTAGACATCCTCGAGTTTGCTCGCACGAGCAAGTACGCGAGTGACTCCAAAAATCTAGCGCGCCAGGCCCGCAAAGACCTGGTACTTCCGTATTCGAGGTACGGCTCGCCGGGGAAGGCGCTCGAGTTCTTCCGTCGGTACGCGAAAAACGATGCGCAGGCGCACGAAATGCTCGAGCACCTCGGCAACCTCTACTACGACACCGGCCAATGGCCCCAGGCGGTCACGGTCTACCACAAGCTCATGGCCGATTCGCCGCGGAGCAACTCGCTCTGCGACTGGCAGACCAAAGTCACCAACGCCGTCGTCTCGTCGAGGCCCAAAGATGCCCAGATCGTCGAGCTGAAGCGCCTCGTCGACATCTATCGAACGTTCAAGAAGGGCGGGAAGCCCGCGGACAAGGTCGAGCAGTGCAAGGTGGAAACGGCGACCACCATGCTCTGGCTCGGGACTTCTTGGCACCGCGAGGCGATTGGCACCGACACGTCCCCGGGCACCAAGAACAAGAAGACGATGTCGCAGGCTGCGGTGCTCTACCGAACGCTGCTCAAAGAGTTCCCCGACATGGAGGAGATGGAATTCACGAACATCGACAAGCGCGACTGGCCGACGAAGTACAAAATTTCGTACTTCTACGCGGAGCTGCTTTGGAAGATGGAGGAATGGGGCCAGTGCGGCCCGGCCTTCGATCATGTCGTCGAGTTGGACACGCAGGGCGAGTTCACCAGCGACGCCGCGTACGCTGCGGTGCTTTGCTACAACAACCTCTACCAGCAGCAGTACGTGCCGCGCGAGACCGAGACCAGGTTCGTCAGCAAGAGGGACCAGAAGGCGATGAAGAACGCCAAGGCCAAGCCGACGAACAAGTTCGCGAAGAAGAAGCTCACTCCGCTTCAAGAGGGCATGCTGGAGGCCTTCAATCGATACGTTTGTTACGTCGACAAGGCGGACGATCTGTCGACGATCAAGTACCGGCGGGCGCGAATCTACTATGAGGCCAATCGATTCGAAGAGGCCGCTGTGCTCTTTCGCGACATCGCGTTCAACCACAAGGACAGCGAGCTCGCCGAGTACGCGGCGAACCTGTACCTCGACTGCCTCAACGTGTTGGGGACGCAGATTCCCGAGCCGCGGGTTGCCTGTGTCCAGGAGTTGAGCGGGACGATCGATCCCATGTCGGCGTCGTACTGTGGCACCGAGCAGCTGAGTGAAGAGCACCCTGACCTCTGTGGCACGCTTGGCAACCTTCAGTGCCAGGTTCGCCGCAAGGAAGCCGAAATCTATCAAAAGACCCAGCAGTTCAAGAAGGCTGCTGCGACCTACGTCCGCATCTTCCGCCGCCACGAAGAGTGCGGCGAGATGGACGAAATGCTCTACAACGCCGCGATCAACTTCGAAGCTGCGCACTTGCTCGGCCGGGCCATTCAGGTGCGAACCGTGCTGATCGAACGCTACCCGGAGAGCCCGCTTGCCAAGAAGGCGGTCTACCTGATCGGCCAAAACTTCCAGGCGCTCGCCTACTACGAGCAAGCCGCGAAGTACTATGAGCAATTCGCCCGGAAGTTCCCCGGCGAGGATGGCAAGAAGTGCAGCGCCGAGGAGAAGAAGCTCGGGACCTGTCCGAACGCGATTGAAGGCCTCGAACAGGCGACGTTCTTCCGCATCGGACTCGGAGACGACAAGACGGCGATGGAGGACTCGGATCTGTTTGCGCGCAACTACAAGCGCAAGCTTCCCCGTCAGACCTCGCAGGTCATGTTCTCGATTGGCTCGATCTACGAGCGGCAAAGCCGCTGGTCGCAGGCCATTGCGCACTACAAGGAGTACCTCGCCAAGTACGGCAGAGTCGGGATGCCGCACCAGGTCATCGAGGCGAACACGGCCATCGGGCGCGCGTATTGGGAGCTCAACCGAAAGGCCGAGGCGCGAAAGCACTTCCAAGCGGCGGTGAAGGGCTGGACCTCGGGCGCGCCAAAACGAATCCGTGCGCTGAAGAACACGCCGAAGGAAAGCAAGGTTCTCTATCTCCGGCAGGCGCTCGATAGCGCTGCCGAGTCACAGTTCTATTTGTCCGAGTTCAAATTCGCGGAGTTCCAAAAAGTCGCGTTCCCGCAGTATCGCGGCGGCAAGAGCTTGGCCAAGGTCAAGAAGTGGTCGGACAGCGAATTCAAGAAGTGGGTGACACGCAAGCAGGGCGTGCTTCGGGCGGCCGAGGCCGACTATGCGAAGGTCGCGAAGATGACCGTCAACCTCGACGGCGTTCAGATGAAATCTGCGCCCTGGCAGATCGCGGCCGCGTCGCGGACCGGTGAAATGTACCGCAGCTTCGTCGACGAGTTTCGAGACGCGCCGATTCCGAAAGAAATCGAGAAGGACCCCGGGTTGTTCGACATCTATGTCGGTGCCTTGGACGACGTTTCGGAACCTCTGCAGCGCCAGGCGATCGACAAGTTCGAGTTCTGCCTGAAGACCGCGACGCAGGTCCGTTGGTTCAACAAGTGGTCCCGCTCCTGTGAGCAAGAGCTCAACGGGCTCAACCCGAGGAAGTACCCGGTGGCGGCCGAGCTTCGGGGCGAGCCCAACTACGTCAAGGCTACCGTTGGGGACCCCGGCGCCGTTGATCTTGGCGCGATCAATCAGCAAAGGCTGAATTCAAAGGATGCGGTTGCCAAGAGGGAGGAGCCGTGATGCAGAAGCACAAGGTAACGTTCATCGCCGTTGCGCTGATCGTGGGCTGCGGCAGCGAGGGCACGAGCTCGAAGTCGACCAGCGTCCCGAGCGCGGATGTCGCGCGGACAGCAGGCGGCGAAGCGATCACCAAGGCGGATGGCAGCGCGGTGAGCAAGAAGGCGCACAACAAGTGGGAGTCGGCCCTGGATGAGTTCGATGCCAACGAGAAGAGCGGCTGGACCTCGGCGAAGTGCAGCTCCTCATCGAAGTCGTTCGAGCGCGCCGCCGACGCGCAGGGCGGGGGCTTTGCCGAGGCGAGCTACATGGCCGGGCTGGCGTTGTCGCGCTGCGGTGATTCCGACGCATACCAGCACTACGAGGCGGCTTTGAAAGTCGATTCGAAGTTCTGCAAGGCGAGGGTGGCCCTGGGCCTTCGAGACCTCGCCAACGGTCGCACGGGCCCGGCGAAGTCGGCGTTCGAGCGTTCGATCAAGGACGACCCGCAGTGCACCTCTGGGTACACGAACCTTGCGATCGTTCAACGTTCGCAGGGCCAAAGCGAAGAGGCGCTCAAGAACCTGCGTCGCGCCTTGGCGATCGAGTCCGACTACCTGTCGGCCTTCAACCAGATGGCGCTGCTGCACTACGACCGCGGGCGGAAAGGCAACGCAGCCGAGCTCGACCTCGCGGAGGTCGTTTGCCGTCAGGCACAGATGTTGGATGAAAACTACGCGCCGATCTACAACACCTGGGGCCTGATCAAGGTGTACAAGGGTGACGTGATTTCAGCGCTTCGGTTCTTCCAGAAAGCGATCACGCTCGATTCAGACCTATTCGAAGCTCAGATGAACTTCGGCGAGGTCACGATCTCGTTCCGCGGCTACGAAGACGGCCGCAGGGCGTTTGCCCGGGCGGTCGAGCTCCAGCCGAACAACTACGATGCGGTGATCGGGCTCGGTACGGCGCTCCGCGGTCTCGAACGTTTCGCCGAGGCCGAAACGCAGTACGAGCGGGCCAAGCAACTCGATTCCAGGCGCCCGGAAGCCTACTTCAACCTCGGCGTGCTCTATCAGGACTACATGTCGGGGTCGGTCGGCGATCTCAAAAAGGCGAGGGGATACTTCAGCGAATTCCTGAGCCGAGCCGGCAAGAAGACCGAATTCCGTTCCAGTGTGCAAGACGTCAGCAATCGATGCGCGCCGAGGTCGGGCAAGAGCCGTGGCGGGCCGAAGTGCCGACCGGGGCGCATGCAGAACATCGACATCTCGGTCGAGGCGATGCAGGTCGCAGGTTAAGGACGAATCATGAAGGAAATATTTTCGAGTTTCATCACACAAGCGTTTGTTATTGCTGCGTTAATGGGCGCGGCATCGTTGTCGGCAAGCGTCGCACGGGCACAGGCCGTTCCTGGCTCGGAGACGACGTACGACTTCGAAGACGACCTGGTGACGGGCGACCTGGTGCGCCCTGACGGGGAGCAATTGATCGTGCGTCGCCGGGGGCGTCGAGCGTCCCTCATTCAGATTCGAGAGCATTTTATTCCCGAGATGCTGAAATCTGTGGAAGATTTGTAATGGGGGATCCGGGTGAGTGAGTCGAGCCACAATACGTCCGTCGCGTTTTCCATCTACGATGGCGACGAGTTGCTCAGCGCTGAGACGCTGAGCCAAGAGATTATCAAGATCGGTCGTCTGCAGACGAGCGATGTCTGCCTCGAGGACGACAAGGTCAGCCGCATGCATGCGGTCATCGAGGTTACCGGTCCGGGCGAGGTGTTCATCATCGACCTGGGTTCCGCGTCGGGCACGCTGGTCAACGGCGAGAAGATCAACAAGCGCAAGCTGCAGACCGGTGACGAAGTGCAAGTCGGCAAGAAGCGGCTTCACATCGACATCATCACGGGAACGGTGGCGGTTGCCTCGAGCCCTCCGGTTGCGATGGCTGCGGGCGGCGGCGGTGCAAACCCGGTCGTCGATCAGCAGGCGATGAGTGCCATGCTCGACGAGGAGTCCGAGCCCAGGGCCAAATCGGCACCACCGGCCGCCACCGCGCAGGAAGACGAGTCGGGGCCGAAGTTCAATCCGTTCGAGGTCGGTGCGAAACGCCTGTCGAGGACTCCGTTCGCAAACACCGTCGGGGAAGATGGGCCGGAGTACGGCCTGGTGGCGACCGCGGCCGCGGTTCCCACGCACGAGATCGAAACCAACGAGCGCGCTATCGAGGTGTCTGTCCTGTGGGGCGACCGCAACGTCTTGAACGTCGACTATCTGACGCCGCCACGCGACTATTACGTCGGCGAGCCAGACGTCGATGAAGTGGACTACGTGCTCGGGCATGATGCCATCGGCGTCGACCGGATGCCCCTGTGCATCGCGGAAGGCGCGGGCGTCACTGCGGTCGTTCCCGAAGGAGCAAAGGGCGAGGCCACGATCGGCGATCAGACACGCTCGTTCGACCTGATGCGCGGCCAGGGCGATTTCCGGCCGAGCTCCACGGTGTCTGGCGCCTTGGAGTTCCCCGTGCCCGAAGGTGGCGCGGTTCGCATGACGCACCGGGATTTCACGTTCATCATCAAAGACGTCAAGGCCGGCAAGAAGGTTGCGGGCCATGCGAAGATGGACATCCGTCCGATGATCTACGTCGCGGGTGCGGCGCTGTTCGCGAGCCTCGTGCTCACGATGTTCTACTTCCAGCCTCCGCGTCCGCGAGGGCTTTCTTCGGATCTGCTCGCGACCGACTCACGCTTGATTCAGTTCCTCATGGAGCCCGAAGAGCTCGAGGAGCCGGAGCCCGAGTGGCTGAACGGGGATGACTCGCAGGGTGGCGGCACCGGCAAGGCGCACGAGGGCGAGCAAGGTCAGATGGGCGATGAAAAAGCCGAGAAGACCAAAAACAAGTACGGCATCCAGGGGCCCGAGGACAACCCTGACCCGGTCATGGCGCGTCAGCAGGCCGAAGAAAACGCGCGCACCGCGGGCATCATCGGGACACTGGCGTCGATGCAGGGCTCGTTCAATGCGCCCACCTCTCCCTATGGCGCGGACTTCGCGCTCGGGAACGACCCGACCAGTGCGCTCGGCGCGATGACGGGCAACGACATCGGTCAGAACTTTGGATTTGGCGGCCTCGGGCTGCGTGGCACCGGTCGCGGTGGTGGCGGGCTCGGCCAGGGCACCATCGGCATGGGCAACTTCGGCACGATCGGCCGTGGTGGCGGCCGGGGTTCAGGCGAGGGCGGCTACGGCAGCGGCGTTGGCGGGTTCCGTGGACGCTCGGCCGGTGTGCCTCAGGTCCGCAGCGGCGGCGCCGAGGTGCGGGGCTCGCTCTCGAAGGAAGTCATTCGGCGCGTCGTGCGACGCCACATCAACGAGGTCAAGTTCTGCTACGAGCAACAGCTCAACGCGCGGCCCGATCTGCAGGGTCGGGTGACTACGAAGTTCGTCATCTCCCCGACCGGCTCGGTGCAATCGGCCATGGTTGCAAACTCGAGCCTACGCAACGAAGCGGTCGAAAGCTGCATCGTTCGGGCCGTTCGCAGGTGGACTTTCCCGGCGCCCGATGGAGGCGGCGTGGTGGTCGTGAACTATCCCTTCCTGCTCGATGCAGCGGGCCAGTGATCGCCCAGCCGGAGACCGAAAAGCGAGATTTCAAGCGGATCTCCTTGGTTTCCAGGGCCTGCGATCCCGTTCAGGGCGCCGGACCTGGTCTGAAACTGGCTAAAAAGCGTGAAACAGCTGAAAAAGAGCTGTGTCTAGAGTTGTTGGCTACGAGACAAATGCTGTAGGATTGAAGTGCTTGTGAATTTCCAAGCGTAGGAGGCAAGCATGCGAGCTCAAATGTTCGGGTTTGTGGTGGTGGGGCTAATCCTGATGGGCGGCAATTGTTCGCGCGCCCGCGTCGAATCGATGAACGAAATGAATGCCGGGGTCGAGCTCGCGCAGATGAAACGTTTCAGCGAGGCGGCGGAGAACCTGGAGA
Source organism: Myxococcales bacterium (assembly GCA_013002645.1). GTDB lineage: Bacteria > Myxococcota_A > Polyangia > Polyangiales > Houyiibacteriaceae > SG8-38. The sequence continues at coordinate 5,031 of JABDJF010000719.1, read as the reverse complement.
AGGCTGCCGCGCTCGATCCAACGAATCACCAGGCCTACTTCAACCTCGCGATCGTGCAGATCGAGATGCGCTCGTTCTCGGCGGCGCGCGAGGCGCTCGAACGCGCCATCGTCGCAAAGCCCGATACTGCCGGGTATCACGAGAAGCTCGGCTCGGTGCTGATCGAGCTCAACGATTGGAAAGGCGCGCAGACGGCACTCAAGAAGTCGCTCGAGCTCGACCCGACGCTCTTCAAGGCGCACTTCAAGCTCGGTCGCTGTAGCGAGGAGCTCGAGGATCCGCAGAGCGCCCTCTACCAATACAGCGATGCCATCATGACCGGGCCGCGGTTTCTGCCCTCGTACTCGGCGCTCGGCCGACTGTATGCCGACCTACGCTACCCGGATCAGGCCGCTCAGGTTTTGGCCGAAGCGCTCAAGGTCGCAATGCCGGGGACCGAAGAAGAAGCAAACATTCACCATCTACTCGGCACGGTCTACCAGCAGCAGCGCAAGTATGATGAGGCGATCGCGGAGTTCCAATCGGCGCTCGGGATCGTCCCGGGAATGAGTGATGCCCTGTTCTCGCTTGGCTGGACCTATGCGCTTCAGGGCAATGACGAGGAAGCGAAACGCTACCTCGACAAGTATGTGATGATGGCCGGAGCGGATGCGCCCGAGCACTACGTCAAAGCCGCGCGAGACCGTCTCGCGGAGTTGAGAACCGAATCGCCGTAGGGGGGCTTAGCCAAGATGTCGGAAGAACAATCGGGGGATGAGGTTCGAGAGCTGACCGCAGCCGAAGAGGCCGAGCTCCAGAAGCTCGACGACGCGATCGAGAAGTTCGAGCAACAGAAGCGATGGTCGGACATGATTCGCTCCATCCTTCAGAAGGCCGAGCTGGTGCAGGCGCCCGCGGAGAAGGTGGACCTCTTTCGTCAAGCGGGCACGCTCTACCTGGAGCGATCGAGCAACCAGGCCGAGGCGATCAAGTGCTTCGAGCATGTGTCGGAGCTCGCTCCCGAGGACCGCGATGCGATCGAACGCCTCAAGGAGATGTACGAGAAGCGTCGTGATTGGGAGAAGCTGATTCGCACCATGCAGCGAGAGGTCGACCTTCTCGCCGAGGACGATCGCGTACTGCGATATCAGGAAATGGCCGAGCTTGCGACGCAGCGGCTCCGCAAGCCCGATGTGTGCATCGAGCTTTGGCAGAAGGTCCTCGCAACGGACCCCGATAATCCGAACGCGCTGAGCAATTTGGCGCAGCTCTACGAGCGCGCGCGCCAGTGGGAACCGCTGGCCGAGGTCTTGGAGACGCTGGTCGCCAGCGACGCTGATGTCGCCTCCATGAAGCAGCAGCTCCAAAAGCTCGGGATGATTTATGCCGACAAGATCGGCAACGACCAAGGGGCGATTGGCGCCTTCAAGAAGCTTCTCGATCTCGATCCGTCCGATCGCCGAGCACAGGAACAGCTCAAGCGACGCTACGTTTCACTGGGTGCTTGGGACGAGCTCGAGGCATTCTACGCGGCCAACGAGAAGTGGGACGAGCTGATCCGAATCGTGGAACGGCAGGCCGAGGCGCAGGAAACCAGCCCGGAGGAACGTGTGGCGCTGTTGTTTAGGGCAGCCCGCCTCTGGGAAGACAAAAAGGGGAAAGCCGACCGCGCCGCCCGCGTGTACGAAAAGATTCTAGGCGCCGACCCGGACAACGTGCGGGCCGCCGAGGCGCTGACCCCGATTTACGAAGAAGCGCATGACGCGCGTAAGTTGGTGTCGGTCCTCGAGGTGCGCTTTGCGCATGCCAAGGGCGATGACTCCAAGGTCGACCTTCTGCGTAGGATCGGCCATGTGTTCGAGGAGCGCCTGCGGCAGCCTGAGGTTGCGTTCGAGCGTTACTTGGAGGCGTTCTCCTTAGCGCCGACGCACGACGAGGCGAGGGTCGACGTCGAACGCCTGGCCGAGGAGATGAACGGCTGGGATCGACTGGTCTCGGGCTTCGAGTCGGCCATCGACGCGGTTTCCGATCTGCATCAGGCCGTCCCAATTCGGCTCAGCTACGGTCAGACCTTGGCGCAGCTCGATCGAGTCGACGACGCCATCGAGCAGTACCAGCTCGTCTACGAGGCCGAGAGCGACAATCTCGATGCGATCGAAGCGCTCGGCGACCTGTACGTTCGCACCGAGCGATTCCGAGACCTCCTGGATATTTATGCACGCCGAATCGAGCTCGAAGAGGACCCGGATTTGCGGCTCGACATGGCCTATCGGCGCGCCCGCCTTTTCGCCGATGCGCTGAACGACCGAGAGAAGGCAATTGACGCGTTTGAAGGCATCGTCGACGAATACGGCGTCGAGCACAGCGATGCCTGCGGTGAGCTCGAGAGGCTCTACGAGACGGAGGGCCGATGGCAGGACCTCGGTCAGATTCTCGAGCGCCGAATCGAGGCCGGGCCGGAGAGCCACGAAGAGCTGGCCTCGCTCAAGTTTCGGCTGGGTCGCGTTTGCGACTCCAAGCTAGATGACAAGCCGCGCTCCGTGGAGCTCTATCGCGAGGTGCTTTCGCTGATCCCCGAGCATGACGGCGCCAAGGCGCGGCTCGAGGAGTTGCTCGATGACGAGGAAGTGGCCGCCGAGGCCTCGAGGGTCCTCGAGCCCATCTACGAGATCAGCGAGGAATGGGGTCCGTACGTCAATGCGCTTCGCGTTCAGCATGGCTTCAGCAGCGTTCCTCGAGAGCGGCTGCAGCTACTCACGCGCATCGCCGACACGTACTTCCAACACATCGGTGACGCCGGTCGAGGGTTCGCTTCGCTGCGCGATGCGTTCCGGGAAGTGCCGTCAGACGTTGCGACCTTGTCGCGGCTCGAGATGCTTGCGAGCGAGCACGACCTGTTCGAGTCGGTTGCAGAGCTCACCGCCGACCTCGCGGCCACGGTCGAGGACCCTTCGCTGAGCCGGTCGCTATGGATCAAGACCGCGCAGATTCACGACGCCCAACTCGGGAACGCGGAAGCCGCGGTTTCGGCCTATCGAAAAGTACTCGAAGCGGACCCGGCTGACTTCGAGGTTCTCGATCTGCTCGATGCCGTTTACCGAGGCGCGCAGCGATGGCCGGAGCTCGTGGGCGTCCTCCGCACGCGAGCGGAAGGGCACGCGGACCCCGATGACAAGATCGGCGTGCTCGCCGAGATGTCGCGTATCCACGCCGAGCTGCTCGAGGAGAACGATCAAGCGATCGCTCTGCAGAACGAGATTCTCGAGCTCGACCCGACCAACCGAGACGCCTTGATCGCGCTCGATGGCTTGCTCGCGCGGCAGGGGCTCTGGGGGGATCTGGCCGACAACGTCGAGCGCCAGCTCTCGATGACGGACGACCAGAACGAACAGACGGTCCTCCTTCTCCGCCTCGCGGACCTCAGGGAAGAGCGAATGGGGTCGACCGAGTCGGCGATCGAGATTTACCGCGACGTGCTCGCCAACGATGCCAGCAATCCATCGGCTCTCGGCGCGCTCGAGCGGCTGCTCGAGTCTGCGGAGCATCAGGCGACCGTCGCCGACATCCTCGAGCCGATTTACAGTGACGGTGGCGCGTCGGGCCGGCTCGTCGAGGTTTACGAGATTCAGGCGAATCATGCGACCGCGCCCGAGCGACGGATGGCGCTCTTCAACGAAATCGCGAAGTTGAAAGAGTTCTCGCTGAGCGACCTGCATGGGGCGTTTGACAGCTATGCGCGTGCGTTTCGCGAAGACGCCGGAGACCCCATTGCGAGAGCGGAGCTCGAGCGGCTCGGCGCTGCCGTAGGAGCGGCCGACGCGCTCGCCGGCGTGTACGAGGATGTCGCCGGGTCATCGGACGAGCCGGACCTCGCAATCGACCTCCTTCTTCGCGCCGCCGGGATCAGAGAAGACGACCTCGGACAAATCGAGCGGGCGGTCGAGCACTATGAGAAAGTGCTCGGACTCGCCCCCGAACATCAGCAATCGGCGGACGCCTTGGAGCGCTTGTTCCAGCGGGGCGAGCGCTATGAAGACCTCGCCCGAATCTACCGGCACAAGGCCAAGATGCTGCCATCGCCCGCCGACCAGCGAGAGCAGCTCGTCAAAGCCGCAGCGATCTACGAGGACATCCTCGAGCGGCCGGCAGAAGCGATCGCCGTGCACCAGCAGGTGGTCGAAGCCGACCCCGGAGATCTTCAGTCGCTCGATCGTCTGATCGAGCTGCAGACGCAGCTCGGCAAGTGGTCGCCGCTGCTCCAAACCTACGAGCGCAAGGCCGAGGTCGTCTCTGACCCCGACGCCCGTAGAACCCTCTTCCTGGGGATGGGCCAGATTTACGAGGGGCAGCTCGAGGACTCGGACAGGGCGATCGACGCCTATCAGCGGGTACTCGAAATCGACCCGGACGACGTTTCGGCTCTCGCTCACCTCGACGGTTTGTTCGAGAGTACCGCTCAATGGCGAGAGCTGCTCCAGGTTCTCGAGCGCGAATCCGAGCTCGCGTCGGATGATGAAGAGCGAACCGAGGTGCGGTTTCGAATCGGAGAGCTCTGGCGGATGCAGCTCGAGGACCCGATTCAGGCGATTGAAATCTACCGCGATATCTTGGCGGAGACGCCGGCTCATCAGCCGACGCTCGATGCGCTGACGACGATGACGAACGACGCGGTGGAGCCCCTGGCGGCGGCTGAAGCGCTCGAGCAAGTCTACCTGCAGGTCGGAGAGTATCGAAAGCTGGCCGAAGTGCACGAGGCTCAAGTTCGGTTCACCGAAGATCCATCGGAGCGGGTCGAGATGCTCCATCAACTCGCCGAGATCTACGAGCTTCAACTCGAAGATCCGCCCTCGGCATTCGACGCCTTCGTTCGTGCGCTGCCACTCGACCGCGGGAACGAGCTGACCCTTGCCTCTGCGGAGCGCCTCGCCGAGCAGACGGGCAAGTGGCATGAGGCAGCTTCGCGTTTTGACGCCGAAGTGCAGAAAATGAAAGACGAATTTCCAGACGAAGTCGTCCACCTGGCGAAGCGGTCTGCGGTCATCAACGAGGTGC
>JABDJF010000708.1 GCA_013002645.1 Myxococcales bacterium | reverse complement strand
CTTTGATCTCGAGCCGCTGAGAGATGCGCTTGTCGGCGCAGGATTTCGCTGTGCGACGCTCGGATGGGACGATCCGGCCGCCGATTTCTCCTCGGCTCGCATGACCGTTCTGAGATCGACTTGGAATTATCCGCGTGTCGCCGACGCGTTTCGCGGCTGGATTCATGAGACCTCCGCGGTGTCCTGTCTGTTGAATCCATCCGACCTCGTGCACTGGAACATTCATAAGGGCTATCTGCTCGAGTTGGCGGCGGCGGGCGTGCCGATCGCGCCGACCGAGCTTGTGGAGCAGGGATCCGATCGAACGTTGCTGGAGGTCGCGCAGTCGCGTGGTTGGCGAGAGCTTGTGGTGAAGCCGGCGGTCTCGGCGTCCTCGATGGCGACCCTCAAGGTCGGCGGGGAAGAGTTCGACCTCGGGGAGGCCCATCTGAGACAGCTTGCCGCCGAACGGGATGTCCTGGTGCAGGAGTTTCTGAGTTCCGTCGATGGCTACGGCGAACGTGCCTTGGTCTGGATCGATGGCGAACTGACCCACGCGGTGCGCAAGAGCCCGCGCTTTACAGGCGAGGATGAAGTTACGTCGACCGAAGCCGTCGAAATCAGCGCCCCAGAGTCGTCGCTCGCGGAACGTGCCATGGCGCACGTGATTCGATCCTTCGACGAGCCCCCGCTCTATGCACGAATCGACGTGGCGCCCGGCTCGAATGGGGAGCCAGTGGTGATGGAACTCGAGCTGATCGAGCCATCACTCTATTTCTCGCGCAGTGACCGCGCCCTGAACAGAATGGTGGGCGCGATAGGATCTCGGCTGGAAGAACTGCCGGAGGCAGACTAGAGAATTCAGCTTCTGAGCGAAGCCGGGTGTCGGAGGCCAAAAAGACAGTCCGGCCTGATGTCTACAAAAGCTGAATTCTCTGTTCTACCTCCGGCTGATTGTTGACCTGCGCCGCGGGAGTCGCAACTTCGATTTCGAACTCGGGCGGCTCGAGGATGTGGCGTTTGACGGCGCAAAGGTCCATCGCGTGGACGATCGCCTTGCGGTACTTGTCGGGGAACTCGGGTGGTAGCTCGACTTGGATGACCACGCGTTCGACCCGCTTGCGCTCGGGGTCGCGAATCGCGTCTAGGCTGACGCCGAGTCCCTGCGTGTCGATGTTGCGTTTCTGGCAGAAACGAAGAGCATAGAATCCCGCGCACGTCGCGATGGAGGCCAGGAAAAGGTCGAACGGAGGGGGAGCGGAGTCGGTGCCGCCATGCCGTACCGATTGGTCGGTAGAAACGACGTGACCGGCGACCTCGGCGTTGACGACGACACCTCCGGGAAAGCTGACGCGCACGCTCATGACAACTAGAGACTGACGTGGTGCCTAGCGGACCGAAACACCCGAATGGGTGGGGCGGGGGGGCAGGAGTCGGGCTGGTCGGGGGGCTAACGCCAGTCGAGGTCGAAGTGGGCGCCGTCCTCGGTGAGCCTGAACTTGGAGCGCACGTCGCTGAGGCCCAACTCGCGCCCCGCGCCGCGATAGAAGCCCGATGCGATGTAGAGGTCGGCTTCGGCGTAGACCGGCGCGCCGCTGTGAACGACTTGGGCCGAGTGCCCGTCCTCGCCCAGGACGACCTCCATCTTGCCGGCGTCGTAAAAGCGCTGGTGGAGAATGGCGGCCCGCTTGAGAAACGCGACGTAGTCCTTGCCTTGGGCAAAGCTTTTGTACACGGTTCTCAGGACTCTCTCCGCCGAGAAGATACCGACTTCCTCGAGGCGTTTCAGGTCGCCGCCGAAGAGGAGTTCGGCGATCGCTCGGTTGACGCGGTCGTAGAGTTCGAATGGATACCAGGCAGAATCGAGAATCGGAAAGAGCCGGTCCTCGTCATCGAACCTAGCGCGTAACTGGTTCTCGGCGTCGGGTCCGGAGCGCTCCCGTACGAAGTCGAACTTGGAGCTGATCGAGCTTCCCTTGACCTGGTATGTCTTGCTCACAGGTTCGCTCCTTTTGGCTTCCGTTCGGTCGCGTTCTCTAGTCGATATACCCAAGAGCTCGAAGCTGGCGCATGCGCTCCGGATCGTCCTCGACTCGCTCGCCGCGCTGATGGCTTCTCGCGGCGAGCCACTCGTCGGAGTCGTGCGTCGTCACCGTTCCGGTTCCCTCGGCCGAAACTGCCGGCATGACCGTGCCAACCATGTCGTCTCCGACCGGGATCCCGAGGAGGGTGAGCAGCGACGGGGTCACGTCGTAGACCGACGCGAGAGTCGGCAGGTCCTGCTTGCGCCAGCTGCGGCCGAAATGGTCGCCTTGACGAAAGCCAGGGCCGCTCACGATCGCGACGCCCGGTCTGCCACGTAGGTGATGCCCCGAGTTGAGGCCGTGGGGTCGATCGCCACCGGAGTAGTCGGCTCCTCGATTGACTGCAGCCATGCCGTGATCGGTGAGGACCAAGACGTTGGTGTTCTTGGGCATTGCCGCTTGCAGTCGCCCCAAGGCCTGATCGAGGAAGCGATAGTAGTCGGGAATGACGTTGCCGAAGGTCTCGATCTCTTCGGCACCCGGTGGGTCGTCATACTCTTACGGGCGCATATGCCTGCAGAATCGTTGCCCGGTCACGTCCGCCCCACCCAGATAGCAAACGACGAGGTCGTGGCCCTCCTTGGCGAGGGCCTCCGTGATCTCGAGATACACAGCATCGGCGCGGAACGCCCATTGTGTATTCGCCCAGTGCCTTTGGGGCAGAGAAGCCCCAACGGTGAGGT
>JABDJF010000707.1 GCA_013002645.1 Myxococcales bacterium | reverse complement strand
GACGAGATTCGCCCCTTCGGCAGTGTCGGTTACCGCGAAATCCTCGACCACCTGCGCGACGGGGTTTCCGTCGACGAGACGCTCCAGCGCATCCGCAAGTCGACGCGAATCTATGCTCGACGGCAACGAACCTGGTTCAACGGCGAGCCCGGTGTAAGCTGGCGGAGCGAACGCGCCGAGCTGTGCAAGCAGAGCAGCCTCGACCGTATCGCAGAGGAACTGAGGCTTTGAATTTCTTCGGACATGCCGTAGTCGCGAGCTGGGCCGACCCGGGCGCGGGGCACCTGCTCGGGAGCATGCTGCCGGACTTCGAAGCCATGGTGGGCGTCCCGCTATCGAAAGTGCACGACCCGGCCATCCAACGCGGGATCGAGCTACACCATCGTACCGACGACGCGTTTCATCGGACGCCGGCCTTTCTCGCGTCGTGCGCACATGCTCTCGCCGCCTTGACCGAGTCGGGTGTACGACGCGGGACCGCGCGTGCAGTTGGCCACATCGGAACCGAGATGTTGCTCGACGGCTGGCTCGTACGGGAGGAGCGTCACATCGACGGTTACCTCGAGGCCATCGAGCTAGAAACCGCCGCGATGGTCGAGTGGAGCGACCAGGGGGAGGGGTTCTCGAAGCTCCAGGCTCGCCTCGCGGTCTGGGGGGCGCCGCGTGATTACGCCGACCCTGATTTCGTCTTGGCCAGGCTCCGCGACGCCCTGCGGCACCGTCCCGCGCTAGCGTTGCTCGAGGATCAGTCCGAACAGGTTGCGGACTACCTCCCCTCACTACAACGCGCGGTGGAGCAACGCGCCCCAGAACTGCTCAAAGAGCTCCGGGACGCGTTAGGCTTCGGGGACTGAGATGCTCGAACGAGGGGGACCACGCAGCGCGAGCGGCGAGACGCGCCGCCGCTACCTGAGGTGGGGCCGAATTGCGGTGACGATCGCCGCGGTCGCCTACCTGGCGAGCCGGGTGGACCCCCACGATGTCCTGCAGGGGTTTCGAAGGCTTTCTCTGGGCGCCGCGCTTTCCGCGATCACGGTCGTCATGCTCGGGCTGTTCTGCGGGATGCTTCGCTGGCGGCTCTTGCTGCGAGCTTACGGCGCGATCGACATCCCCTCCTGGCCACGCAGCGCGCACCTCTACTTGGTCGGGCACTTCTACAATACCTACGCGCCGGGGGGCGTTGGTGGAGACGTCATTCGAGGGGTCGCTGGCCGGAGAGCGTTTGGAGAGCTCGACTTGGCGAGCGCGACCAGCGGCGTCGCGGTCGTCTTCATCGAGCGCGTCATCGGGGTCTCCGCATTGCTCGTCCTTGCGACTTGCGCCTATCTGATTCGACCGATTCCGGGAATCGAGAACCTGGGTCTCTGGGCTGGGCTCGGCCTCGGGGCAGCCGCCGCCGCGCTGATCGGCATTGCCGTCGCACCCCGGCTGGCGCCCTTGCTTCCTGCGAAGCTCGGCAAGCCGTTGCGTGCGCTCCCTCGTCTCTTCTCCGTCGGCCCATTCCTAGCCGCTGTTCTCGTTTCGCTGGTCATTCACTTCCTCAACATCGTCGCCGGGCATGCGATCATGCACTCGCTCGAGCCGTCGGTGACCTTCGCCCAATCGGCGGTGGTGATGCCGCTGATCGGGGCGTCCGCGTTCTTCCCTTTCACCGTGGGTGGAGCAGGCGTCCGCGAAGCAGCGTTTGCCGCGCTCTACGGAACCGTGGGCGTTCCCGAGGCGAGCGCGTACGCGGCGTCACTCAGCTTCTGGGCGATTCAGCTGCTCACGGCGGGCGTCGGCGGCGTCATCAATCTTCTCGTGCCGCTATCGGGAAGAGATCGTGGCTAAGCGGCTGCTCGGCCTCCCCCTGCGATCGCGGCGAATCACCGCCGCGTCGGCTCTCGCGCTCTTCGTTTTCTACGTCTCGACGATGTCCAGAAGCCTTTCGATGTACGACAGCCCCGAGCTCGCGATGGTCGCCGAGCAGCTCGGCCTAGGCCATCCGTTCGGTCAACCGCTCCATACGATCCTCGGTGCGATCGTCAGCCGGCTACCTGGCCTCGATCCGCTGGTCGCTTTGAACGCTCTGTCCGCGCTCTTCGGAGCCCTGTCCGTCATCCCTGCCACCAGCTTTGCAGAGGCGCTGGTTCGGCCGGATGCCGGCAGCGCGGAGGGGGACGTTCGCTACGTCGCGCCAACCATTGCGCTGCTGGGCATTCACCCGGCGCTCTGGGAGCCGGCTACACGTATCGAGGTCTATCCGCTCGCGGTCTTCTTCGCGCTTTGGGCGGCCGCACGATTTGCGAACGCCGTACTCGATGAGGAACAGCAGCCGGCACCGTATTTCGCGACCGGTCTCGGTTTGGGTCTCGCCGCCAGTGCCAATGTCGTTTGCGCTTTCGGCGTGGCCTTCGCGATGACGCCGCGGCTGCTCATGGGAATTGCGCGCCAGGAGATCCCACGGCGTGCGCTTCGCGTGCTGATCGGCGGCGGGCTTCTCGGCCTCTCCACGCATCTGTACGTCTTTCTCGTTGCAGGCCGGACGGACGCCGTCGTCTGGGGCGCCCCGACGACCGGCCAAGCGATCGTCCACTACTTCACGGCCGCCGACTTCGCTTCCAAAGGCGTCGAATCTTGGTCCGAATGGGGGACGCACGTCGGCGAGCTGTTCTTCTGGTCGCT
>JABDJF010000706.1 GCA_013002645.1 Myxococcales bacterium | reverse complement strand
AGCCTTGCCTGCCCCGAAAGTGAAGCTAGACTCCGCCCCCTTCGGTGGGTGTAGCTCAGTGGTAGAGCACTGGATTGTGGCTCCGGGTGTCGCGGGTTCAATTCCCGTCACTCACCCCACGAACTCTTTGACAGACGTAAGTAGACAACCTTTCGTGGGAGAGATTTTCACCTGAGGGCGAGCGCCCCCCGTAGCGAACGACTGAGGCGTACTTAAGTACGCCGCAGGGCTGCGTAGCAGCGGCGCGAAGCGCCAGAGAACGGGGAAAGCCGCCCTCAGGCGAAAAGATCCCCACGAAAGAGCACCCGTAGCTCAGCTGGATAGAGCGCCGGACTTCGAATCCGTAGGTCGAAGGTTCGAATCCTTCCGGGTGTGCCATTCGAAATCAAAGATTTCGAATGAGCCCCGTGGTGGCGAAGCCACTTTACGGGGCCTACCAGCCAACCAGCGTTGCAACTCGCTGAAAGGCAAGACATACACGCGCTAGCTCCAGCTTCGCAAAACGGGCCATTAGCTCAAGTGGTAGAGCAGTGGATTCTTAATCCATTGGCTCCTGGTTCGAGTCCAGGATGGCCCACCAGAAACGGCACCTCGCTTCCGATCCGCCGCACGATGCGGCCTCGCTGTGTGCGGTGCTTGCTCACGCACATGAGTGCGCTCCGCGAGCTCCTCGCCACCGAGACCACCTCGCACGACACCTCGAAACCGATCTGCCATTTCTGTCCCAGGTTGAAGCCCATCGGGCGGCTGGCCGGCGTCGGTGTCCACTTCGCTGTCCGCAATTCCGGCCCGGCGAGCGACTGCACGGCGCGCGGCGGCTTCCGAGTTGTGGACGTAGAGCGCGGTGGTGGTCGCGTTCTTGCTGCCGGCGATGTGGCCGATGGCGGTGAGGTCGCTGCCGACCGCCGCCATGTGCGTGAGGGCGGCGTGGCGGAAGTCGTGGGCGCTGAGGTGCTTGGCTTCGTGCTCGGTTGCGAGCACCTTGCGTGCGTCAGTTGGTTCCTCCGCTAACGAGTATCGCCAGACTCCGACGAAGGAAGGGTTCGCTGCCCACATCGTGGAGCGACCAAGTCACGCCTGGCGCCTCGGGCGCCTCCGCGAATCCTTGTAACCCAGTAAGCACATCCGGATTTCCGGTAACCCAGAACCAGAAGTCCCCTGATCCAGAGTCGTGGAAGATTTCAATCCAATGGGGTCCCGGGGGCAGGTTGACGTCGCCCGTGAGCTCGAGCGTGACTTCGTAGTAGCCGACTCCGAAAATCTGCCCGATGTCCTGAATGCTGGCTGCGGTGAAGTTCGCCTGTGTGTAAACGGCCGCCCCCGGCAGCCCAGCTGCGTCGGCGTGTAGGATGACCGTCCAGTCGTCGCTAGTTCGAGTGCCCGTCGGCCACCAACCTCCCCAAATCACGATCTCGTTGATCGAAGCTCCTGTGGACGGTACGCGAAAATTCTCCGCAACGACGTTAGGACAGCCTTCTTGCGCCGGATCGCACGAGGCGTCGGAGAAGTAATCCCAATCGCCGTTCCGCCGCTGGTCGAGGAGGGGGCATCCATTCGGCGCGCATGCGTTGCACGTGCAGGTGCTGTTTCGCCCGCTATCGTCGCAAGAGCGCGAGTCGCACCCGCCGGCACTCGTGCAAAGTGACCCCGCGCTCCCATCGCCGGCCTGCACGCCGAAGCAAACGCTCACGCATGTGGCGGCGACGCAGTTCTCACTTGATTTACAGTCCTCATCGTCTTCGCAGAGAGGGCTTGCGTCCCCACAATCAGAGCCGGTCAGGGCGATCAACGCCGCGAGCGCCAGTGGCACGTGCCAGTGAAGTCCTTTCGTTCGTAGACCTCCCATCGAATCGAATACTATTGCGTCGTCGACCGTTTGAAAACCTCGAATCTTCTTTGAGCGTAGGCCAGAGGGCCCCTCGCGGAAGGGGATCATGGCGCCGTGGATCAGCGACCTTCCCGGCGTGCCGATCGGTTCGCTCGCCTAGTCTTCTCACGACCCTTGTTCGTGCATCTCACAACCCCCTTTCTTCGCTGGAACGGACTCGCTCCGGCTCTGGTCGCTGTAAAACTGGAATCGCGCGGGCGTCGCGCTCGGCGGCGCGGCGGGCGACGAAATGGCGCCAAGTGCCGGGAGGCCAGGTCTTCTGGATCGCCTTCCGTTGGGTCGCCAATTTCCGCTTGAGCGTACGGATGTCGATGGTTTGCCGGAGTGCGATCTGTTGTAAGAGTTGCTTTCGGTCGCGGTGGGAGACGGGCAGGGTGGCGATGACACCTCGCTGGCGGCGGAACTTCTGCTTGAGTTGTCGACGTTCGCGAGAGGAAGCGCGTCGGTAGCCGGCTCAAGCCCTCTTAGCCCAGCGGGCTCAAGCTGAGAGCCGAATTTCGCGGTACTGAATGTTACGTCGCCAGGGACGCGAACCTGGAAGCGCGTTTGTATCGACTATCAGCGCCGCTGCGACGTCGAGCTCACCGTGAACGACGATGGTTCGTTCACCTACAGCCAGGACACTCAGCTCGAGATCAAGGGCCAGTTGGAGCTCTTCCACCACACTCGTTGCGATTCTCGGCGTCGCCATCGGGACCGGAGTTACGATGTCGTCGATCAACAGCATTGGGGACTAGCGGCGGTGGAGTCCCTGACCCGCGCAAGCCGGGGGCGCTCGGCCAGGAACTGAAATCCCTCCGGCCGATTCGTAGGCCTCGGGACGAAAGAGCCTCTGGTCCCTACTTCTCAACTCGTCGAAGTGTAACGGTCTGAGGTTTCTTGCCGCTCTCGATCAGCGTGAGAACGATCGCGTCGCCCTTGGGCTTGGCGCGGAAACGGACATTGGCCGACTTG
>JABDJF010000700.1 GCA_013002645.1 Myxococcales bacterium | reverse complement strand
GCACCTCTTTGGAAAGGTCGCCGTAGCCGGGGGCCTCTTCACCAACATCTCCGCCGCGCCCGACGTTCCCGCCACGGCGGCCGAGTACAGCCCGGAACAGATCAACATCTGGGGAGCTTCCTTCTCGATCGGCCTCGATACGAAAGGCTATCGTTTCACCGTCGGCGCAAACGGCTATTTCGGCAGAGGCGATGCTCTGGCGGCCACGGTAGATCCCAACACGGTGGTCGTCTCCTACGACCGAACTCGAGCGACGGTCTCCGCCGTCGTCGTTTACATCGCAGGCGCGGTTTCGGTCGCCACCAAAGGCGCAAAGGACGCTCAAGACAAGATCAAGGATAAGAGGAAGGGCGAGCCGGAGGGCGGGAACGGGACCGAGAACGGGACCGAGAACGAGGCCGGAAATGGGACCGGGAACGGGACCGGGTCCGCCCCCGCCGACTCCAACTAGCAGTCGCGCTCAGTCGAGAAGGTACACCTTGGTCGGTGGAAGTCCGATACCCGGCGCAATCATGACGGCGCCCACCTCGACGAAGCTGCCTTCCTCGGCGGCAAACTCCAAGACCGCGTTCTCGGCGGCGTCCGGGACGTAGAGCATCTCGCTATCCGGATCATAGGCCGGCTCGCCGATCACGAAAGAGCTCGTGGACTCGTGGACGAGCTCCTGGGCTCCAGTCGCAACATCGAGCAAATAGAGACGGTCCGAGACCTCGGCAAAGTCCCCGCTGGCGACCCCGAGGACTCTCTGCGCATCGATCGCGATCACGGCGTTGACGGCGATCGCGGACATCGGATCATCGGCCACCCGCCAGATTTGCTCGATGACGGGCCCGCCCTCCGAGAGGTCGAGCAGGGCAATGCCCGACGACGCGCGAACCTGCGGCTCGTCTCCGAACGGCTGCGCAAAGCCGACGCATGCGACGACCAGCTTGCTTGGCGCCCCCGGCACGGGAACGGTTCGCCCGCAGCTTTTCAGTCCGGGCAGCTCCAGGCCTTCGACCGACTCGTCTTCGAGATCGACGACGGCGACCATGCCGGGTCCAGCTGCATCGAAGTTGGCGCTGATGCGATCGAGCCCGACGACGATCGTCGACCCCACGAGCAGGCCGCGGCTGGGTCGCGCGAATACATCTACGTCGACGGCTTCGGCGTCTGTCCCCACCGTCGCCGTCGTGTCGAGCGAAGAGAGGTCGATCCGGGCCCCCGTTGCGCTCATGTCGGACGGGTTGACCTCGAACAGGTCGTTCCCTCGATTGTCGGGGATCGCGGCGGAATTCAAGTTGGACTCGTAGCGGGGCACCCATGCGCTGTCCGAATCGACGAAGATGAAATCCTGCGGATTCGACGAGAAGCCCGAGTCACCCGTGTCACCCTGGGTCCGCAGCTGCCCATTGAGATCCCCGCTCGGCACGAAAAAGCGAGTCACCACATCCGTGAAGAACCGATCGATCACCGCGACCGTTCCGTCGCCCGCCTGGCGGTTGGGTAAGACCACGTCGCCCGACAGGGTCGCAACCAAGCCTGGATACCTCGTACCGGAGTTGAGCCAGCTCTCGTCGATGGTGGCGAAGTCGGCGTCGAGCATCGCAATGGACGAGCTGCTGAAGTCCGAGCTGAGCACCGCATAGCGCGGTGTGCCGGAGAGCGGGTCGAGCGCGGGGCTGCCCGGCGCGCCACCGCTGCCGCCGACTGCCGCCGTGCCGCCAGAGCCCGGCATGCCGCCACTTCCCCCGGAGCCGGCGGCGCCTATCGCGGTGCCCTCGTCGCATCCGACGGCCGCGAGCAAGAAGAACGTGAGAAGAGTGAATGTGAGAAGAGTGAATGTGAGATCCCGTTCCATTGGCTTCTTCCCGCTTCGGAGAAGGAAGGCCAGGAACAAGGCGCGTTCAGAATTGAATGCTCAACCATGCTGCTACCCGCCATCCCCGAGACGATTTGGGTAAGCTCACGATGGTAGGTCTCCGGGCTCGCAACCCTAGGCCCTGCCGCCTTCCCAGGTTTTCACCCAGTGGCATCGTGGCAGCGCATTCAGTTACATACCGTGGCGGGTCCGCGTCGGCCTCTCACCGACTTCCCTGTTCAACCGTGCGGATTTCTCTCCGACGATCTATCTCCAGCGGCTTCGACGAAGCCGCCTTCAACCCTCGCAAGAATTCCGAAGTTAGTTTGACGTGAACCAATGTCAACCTACCAGGCGTGTCGATAGCTGACCCGTCCACTGTATCGGCGCCCCGGGAGTGGATAGCCCACGAGATCTTGGCCGCGAACGTCGAGCAGGTCGTCGGCTCGAAAACCCAGGCCGAGCCGCCCCTCGAACAGAAGCGCGCCTAGGCCAGCGGCGAGCACCGTGCGCGCGGAAATCTCGACGAGGTTTGCAGGGTCCTCGTACGCCTTGCCCACATAGGCAACCTGGAAGAATCCGAAGATGTCGGACACCCACTTCGACAGCGTGCCGGAGTGCGCCTCCGGCTGAAAGTACGCGACCCATTCCGGCTGCACCGGCAGCTGATTGCCATTTGCTTCGTCGATCGCTTGGGTCCAGGTGACCTCGCTTTGAAGAAGGAAATGCTGCGTGACGCCACCGCGCACCTCGACTTCAACGCCTCGAATGCGAGCGCCTCCGATATTCTCCGCCTTGAACGTCGAAGCCGAAGTTCGGCGAAACCGAATCGCATCGTCGAGATGCGTCAGGAAGGCACCGACCGAGGCGTATCCGCTCAGCGCTTCGCGATGACCTCGGAGCGTCACGGCTCCGTCGTAGGCAAGCGACCGCTCTTGCACCAAGTCGGGGTTCCCTTCGACGTTCGTTCGGTTGCCAAAGAGCTGGAGCAACGAAGGCAGCTTGAATCCGCTGCTGACCGATCCACGAAAGGCAAGCCACTCCAGCGGTGAGATCGCGGCAGCGACGCGATAGGTTGGAAGGAGCCTGGAGGATTCCCCTCGGGCTTCGCCCACCAAGGGCGCCTCTCGAATCGCAACACGCGTCCAGGCCAGACGAACACTCGAACGCAGCTCCAAACCCACTTTCCGGACATCACCGAAGAAACGGGTTTCCAAGGTTCCGGCCGCGGTCAGGCGATCGGAGGCCGGTTCGGGAACCGTGGAAATCTCGTTTTCGGGGTCGTACGCCTGATAGCGCGCCGTGCCGATC
>JABDJF010000687.1 GCA_013002645.1 Myxococcales bacterium | reverse complement strand
GTGTTTGTCGGTCCGCGCAACGACCGGCTTTGGCCCTGCGTCGGTCGATACGGTTTCGATGTCCGCGCCGTCTCTGTTCGCGCGTGCTCTGAGCGCGCTCCGGTACTTAGCTCGTCCTTTTTCGCTTGCTTGGATCGCCAAAGGCTCGAGGTCCCCGTCATCCCGTGGCTTCACCTCGGGGTCGATCTGAAACAGGACACCGAGCTCGTCGTACAGCGCCAGCATGCCCTCGACCTCATGCTCGTTCCAGCGCGTCAGCACGCTGTTGGCTTTCACACGGAGCCCTAGCGACTTCATGGTTCGAATGTTGGCGACCAGACGCTCGAAGCTTCCGGCCACGCGGGTTTGCCGATCGTGCGTCTCTGGGCTGGCCCCGTGGACACTGACTTCGATGATAAACGGGTCGACTTCGTTTCGAATCCTCTCCGCCATCGCGTGTCTGACGGCATGCCCATTGGTCTTCAGCCGGATGACGAACCCGAGGCTGCGTGCATGGCGCGCGATATCGAAGAAGCGTGGATGGGCGAGCGGCTCCCCGCCGCTCAACGTGAGGTTGAGAAGCCCGAGCTCGGCCAGGTCGTCGAGGAGCTGCCGGTATTGGTCGAGAGAGAGAGGCTGTCCGACGCGCGCGAGGTCGTTGTAGCAGAAGGTGCAGTCGAGGTTGCAGGCGTAGGTGAGCTCCAAGAGCACCGACATCAGTCGGTTCTCGGTCCACGCGCGCCTGATCGTATTCGAGTAACTCATGTTTGGCTGATTGCGCCCGCCTCGAGAAGAGCGTCGAGAAGAACCTGTGCATCTGCCCGTGCGCGATCCTGGTCGACGGCGTAGCGATCGGCGATGGCCCTGACGACTTCATCGACGCTGCGCTCGGCTTGCAGCTGTTCGACGATGAAGGCGCCGACCTCGTTCACGACCAGGACTTCGCCCGCCTCCTGCAAAACGAAAATCCCTTCGTCATCCATCACGCGAAACCTCGCGTGCGAATCAACGCGATATCGCTGTTGTTGGCTCTCGGTACTCATTGTTCAATACGCTCCAAAAACGGGGGTCCTTTGCGAATGTGAGGACGCGAAGCGGTAGGCGCTCCACGAGCTGCTCGGCGCGAGAAGTCAGCCTATCGACGAGGCAGGGGTCGGCGTTCACATACGGACACGAGGCGACGACACGCGAGACTGCTTCGGCTTTCGAGCAAAGGCTGACGGACGGCGCGCCGCCCTGGCGCAATCCGAGCAGGCCGGTAACTGGGTAGGGTGGGTGCCGCCGGGGCGCCCGGCCGAAGTCACCGGCAAACGGCATGGCCAGAAGCTCGAATGAACCTCCTGTCGGCCGAACTGCGTTCAGCTCGTCACTCAAGATTTGGAGGTCCAGCTCGTCGGCCAAGCCGCACAAGGTCGTCTTGCCTGCTCCGGAGCGTCCGCACAAGACGAACCCCCGGCCGTCGTCATGGAACGCCGCGCTGTGCATGACGAGCGCTCCCTCGTCGAAGAGTCGATAACAGGACACGATTCGAAACAGGTTCTCGAAGGCCGCTAAGAACCAGTCGTCGCTCAGGCAAGTCTGCATTTGGACGCGCAGCGGGCGCCGGTCGATGTTGGCGGTGAAGCCGACGCCCGCGACCGCGATGCTCGCGTCGCCATGGGCCACTGCAAGCGGATACTCGACCGGCCCATACGGCCTCCGCATGAACGCCGCCGAATTGGGGTTGAAGTGAATGTCGGTTCGAACATCCGGCTTTTCCGCGTCGCTGCTCAGCATGCCCTGAAATCGCGAACGCGCGAGGCCATCCTGCTCCGGATTCAGACCGGCAAAGCGATAGCGGGACCCGGCGAACGCGATCGTCAGTGTGCTCATCGGCCGACTCCAGCAACTCTGCGAAACAGGGCGCGGGCGTACTTGCCCAGCGCGTTCAGCCGCTCCGAGGCCCCAACCTCACAGCTTGCGCGTCCGACGATGGCGCTCGCTAAGGCCGCTGGGTCCCGCTCGGCGGCATCGTCAGATTGCGTCAGCGCAACGATGCCGTGAACGCTGGGTGCGTAGCCCAGGAATCGATGTGCATTCCAGTGGTCGCTGCGCCGCACCACGATGACGTCGCCGGGCAGGTAGAGCCGCTGCCTGCGCACCTGTACGGACTGGCCATCGCCGATCGATCGCATGCAATCGCCGCGAACGGAGAACTCCACCGAGTCTCCACGGCCCAGGCCCAGGCTGGCCAAGCTTGATTGTCCCCCTCGCATTCGCCGAGCGGACCATACCAGAGGGCTGGCGCCCGCACCGCTAGAAGCCGAACCAGCAGCGCGATCTGCGGGCTCATCGCCAGGTGCCCGAGACCATTGGACGAATGTGACCCAAAATACTTGTTGACAACCGTGTTTTCGGAGCTTTACAGTACGACTGTCGGCAAGCGTTTCGCGACGCCCCGGCACGGCGAATCGGGTTCATACTCCTTGGGGGTACAACAAAACGGGCTCTCGGGCGGGGTTAACACCTCGCCCGAGAATTATTAAGCCATCACGCGGAATGTCGCGTTGCGCCTGCGGCTCAAATCGCCGCGAGCCGGACATGGCGAGACCAGATTAGAGGCTTCGCTTCTTGCCGCGCAGCCCTCGGCGACTCCCTTTGGGCTTCTTCGGCCTCTCGTACGAACGGCCGTCGCCGCCACCTCGGTCGTAACTTCCACCACGATCGAAATCGCCACCGCCAGGGTCGCCACCGCGATCGTAACGGTCGGGCGGAGGGCCGCCGAAATCACGTCGCTGACGTGGAGGTCGCGGGCGGTCTTCGGCAATATCGAGCCGCAAATCACGACCGCCGACTTCGCGACCGTGAAACTTCTCGACGGCTTGTGCGGCGTGCTCTTCTGCTGCGAACCGGACGAATGCAAAGCCCCTGGGGCGGCCTGATTCGCGGTCCTTTGGAATGTGAACATCAACGACCTCGCCGATTTCTCCGAAGAGCTCACGCAGCTCTTGGTCGGTCGTGGCAAAGTTGAGATTCCCTACGAATATCTTGCTTGAGATGACTTACTCCGTTCTCCGATGTGCTCAATTGGCACGTTTTTGCTTTGGGTCCAAAGGACAGTGTACCCCAAATCCAGGTTTTTGTTTGCGATCCCCGTTGACTCAGTAGTGCCAAGGGAACTTTTTATAGTCCTGTGGGCGCTTTTCTAGGAAAGCATCCCGGCCTTCTTGGGCTTCTTCGGTGCCATACGCGAGCCGGGTGGCCTCTCCTGCAAACAGCTGCTGACCGACCAGGCCGTCGTCGACCATGTTGAAGCCGAACTTGAGCATACGCATCGCCGTGGGGCTCTTCGAGTTGATTTCCTTGGCCCAGCCGAGGGCGAAATTCTCGAGATCGGCGTGGGGTACCACCGCGTTCACCATGCCCATGGCGGCAGCTTCATGGGCGCTGTAGTTGAGGCCCACGAAGAAGACTTCGCGCGCCTTCTTCTGACCTACCTGCCTGGCGAGGAGCGCGGAGCCGTATCCGCTGTCGAAGCTCGCGACGTCGGGGTCGGTCTGTTTGAAGACGGCGTGCTCCTCGCTAGCGATGGTCAGGTCGCAAACCACATGAAGGCTGTGGCCGCCGCCAACTGCCCAACCCGGCACCACGGCGACGACGACCTTGGGCATGAAACGAATCAGGCGCTGCACTTCGAGGATGTGCAGGCGACCGAGTCGAGCGGGGTCGATCTCTCGGGCTGAATCGGTTTCGTATTTGTAGCCGTCCTTGCCCCGAATCCGTTGGTCGCCGCCCGAGCAAAACGCCCAGCCACCGTCCTTTGGCGAAGGCCCGTTGCCGGTGAGCAGGACGCAGCCGACGTCCGACGTCTGCCGCGCATGATCGAGCACCGTGTAGAGCTCGTCGACCGTGCCAGGCCGAAACGCGTTCCGCACCTCGGGCCGGTCGAAGGCGATTCGAACCGTGCCGTCGTCTTTGGCCCGGTGATAGGTGATGTCTTCGAGGTCGAAGCCTGGGACTTCAACCCAGTTGGACGCGTCGAATGTTTCGGAAACCATCGACCCTTACTCCGTGAACTCGCTCAGGACCGCGAGGATGATTCGCCCAAGAAGCGTTGCGACCTGCTCGCGCGAAAACTCACCATCGATCCAGCGCTGCAGAATTTCTCCCGCGCCGGTCAAAATCATGTCGGCGAGCGCTTGGGCTTCGGCGTCATCAAGCCTGGTGAGCTCGCGAAGCGGGACGAGCCAGGGCTGTACGAGCTGCCCACGGAAATCCTTACTGATCGCGGAGATTTCCTGATCCGGGCCTATCGAGCGAAGCAACTGCCAGCCTCCGGGGCCCTTGGCTTCGATGGTATCGCAGGCGGCGTCGATGAAGCCGCGCGCGATCGATGCAATGTCCGCGTCATCATCCGTTTGCATGATGTCCGGCGTGCGTCGTGCGAAGTCTTCCAGAAAGTCCTCGAGCACGCCCTTGATGAGCTCGTGGCGGTTCGGGAAGAACTTGTAAACCACCGGCCTAGTGATGCCCGCCGCGGCGGCAACGTAGGGAATGCGCACGTTATCGACCCCGTCGGCAGCGAAGATGTCCGACGTGACGCGCAACAACTGTTGTTGGCGCTCTTCGGGACTGAGCCTGGTACGGGACGCGTCGCTTGGTCTATTGCTTGAAGGCATCGAGTCACGAAAAAGGGCGGCCCCGGGACAGAAGCCACCCTAATCCTTTTCGAGAACTATGGACGACTCAGTCTTGGGCGAGGTTCATCACCTGTTGCAGGCTCATGGCGAGGGTCATGTCGCCATCGATTTTGATCTTGCCGGACATGAAGGCCTGCATCGGGTTGAGCGAGCCGTTGAGCATGCCCAGCCAGTCTTCAGAGGACACGGTGATGGTCGCGCCCGGGCTGTCATGGGTGCCCTTGCTGACGAAGCCGCTGGTCTTGCCCTTCGTGCAGTCCAAGCTCCACTCACCGCCGCCGTCGCCGGTGATGTTGAACTGGTAGATCGCGTTGGGCGCGGTGGCCGCGTCGGTGTTTTCGGCGGCTCTCTGCTCAAACTTCTCGAAGAACTCAGCTGCGGATTCCATTGATCTTGCCTCTCTTGTGTTGTCGGTCGCCGTTCCCACCCGCTCCCCGGGGTGTGGCTCACCGGACGGGAGTTGTAACCGAAATCCCCGCTGCATGCACCCCCGTACGAGGCGGAAAAACGCAGCAATTTCGACATTCAGTGGCCTGTTGCTGTTTGAAACATGCCGGAAACGCACGACACATACGGCTGAAACAGGGCGGATCTAGTCTCGGCCAACTTCGAAGGAGGAACCGGGGATGGAAGCTCTCAATCAGGCGGATACGGCTTGGCTCATGGTGTCGTGTGCGCTCGTGATGCTGATGACACCGGGCTTGGCGCTTTTCTACGGCGGCATGGTCAACTCGAGCAACGTGCTGTCGTCGTTCATGCACAGCTTCATCGCGCTCGGCATCATCACGCTGCAATGGGTGGTGATCGGCTATTCGCTGGCGTTCGGCTCCGACGCGGGTGGGGGGTTGATCGGCGGTTTCGAATACGCCTTCTTGAACGGCGTGGGTCTCGAGCCGCAGGAGGGCTCCACGATCCCGCACATCTTGTTCATGGCGTTTCAGATGATGTTCGCGATCATCACGCCCGCGCTAATCTCCGGCGCGATCGCCGAGAGAATGAAGTTCTCGGCGTACTTCCTCTTCATCCTCCTGTGGGCGACGCTGGTCTATGATCCCATTTGCCACTGGGTCTGGGGTCCGGATGGCTGGCTCGGCGCGCGCGGTGCCCTCGACTTTGCCGGAGGCACGGTGGTTCACTTGTCGTCGGGCGCGGCGGCCCTGGTCTGCGCAGTGGTCATTGGTCGCCGGAGTCGACCTGGCCCGCCTCACAACCTCACGTTGACCTTGCTCGGCGCCGGCCTCCTCTGGTTCGGTTGGTTCGGCTTCAACGCCGGAAGCGCGCTTGCCTCGAACGACAACGCCGCGCTCGCCCTGGTCAACACGCACTTGGCCGCTGGCGCCGCCGCGTTCGCCTGGGCGATGGTCGAGTGGTTTAAGCAGGGCAAGCCAACCGCCCTTGGAGTGGCCTCCGGGCTGGTGGCCGGTCTAGTCGTAATTACGCCGGCGGCCGGTTTCGTCGGCCCAACCTCGGCGGTCCTGATGGGCTTGATCGTAGGCCCGGTTTGCTACGGCGCCGTGTTGCTGAAGGGCCCCCTCGGCTATGACGACGCGCTCGACGCGTTTGGCATTCACGGCGTCGGTGGCGCGCTCGGCGCGGTCTTGACCGGGGTGTTCGCGAGCGCGGTCTGGGGTGGAACCGACGGACTCGTCGCGGGAAACAGCGCTCTCTTCATCGAGAATCTCATCGGCGTCCTCGCTGCCGCGGCCTATTCCATCGTCGTGACGTTCGTGATTCTCAAGCTCCTCGACGTCACCATCGGTCTCCGCGTCAGCAAAGACGAAGAGAGCGAAGGCTTGGACACCAACCTGCACGGCGAAGAGGGTTACCATCTGGGTGGCCCGGGGGCGTTGCCCGAGTAACGTCGGCTCGGCGCGATGGAGCGATTGTCCAGATTGTCTGGGGCCTGCATACGTCGTAGGTCCCGGGCATGGGCCTAGGCCGGTTCGTCGCTCGTTTGTTCGGCAAGAGGGAAAAGCAGCCGGCGCCTCTGCCGCAAGCGGAGGAGCGTGACTATTCTCGCCAAGAGCTGGCCGCCTACGACGGGTCCGACCGAAGCAAGCCGCTTCTCATCGCCATTCGCGGCTGGGTTTACGACGTGACGCGCGGCCAAGATTTCTACGGACCTGGCGGGCCCTACGGGATGTTCGCCGGCAAAGACTGCACGCGCGCGCTGGCGAAGGTGTCGTTCGACGCGGAGCTGTTCACCGGCGACATCGACGGGCTGGAACCCGACGAGCTCGACACGCTGGAAGAATGGATCGAGATGTTCGAAGGGAAATATCGACGGGTCGGCAGGCTGCGCTAGCGCTACGGCGAAAGCACCGGGCTCACCTGAAGCACGACGCCGCCAGAGCCGCCACCATCGTTGGTGATGTACAAGAGGCCGTCCGGACCCTGTCGCGGTGAACGAAGTCGTCCCTGGTCTTCGATCACCCGCAAATCACTCGTCACTTCGCCCTGGGCGCTCACGAAGAAAATGTGAAGGTGCGTGGTTCTCAGGGTCGCCACGGCGAGCACGCCGTCCCAGTCTCCCCATTGGCTTCCCTCGACAAAAGCTGCCCCTGACAGCGCCAGGGTCGGAGACCCGCTCGACCAGATCGCCTCGATTGCATCGGGGAACTTCACCAGGTCGGTCATGGGAACCGATTCGTCGTAGTCGGGCCCCGGGTCCCAGCCGAAGTTGCCGGCCACGAGAAGATTCACTTCGTCGTCGACCGCCGGACCGTGCTCTGCCGAGACGCCCAAGTCATCCGAGGCACGAAACGCCATTCCTTGGATGTTGCGATGGCCTTTGGAAAACCAGCGCTCGCCGTTCGGGTTGTCGGGCGCGGGGTCGCCGTTTCGATCGATGCGAAGCACCTTGCCGCCGAGCGAGTCGTCGTCCTGGGGTGTCGTTTCGATCGCCGCATCGCCAGTGCCCACCCACAGGTAGCCATCGGGTCCAAAGCGAGGCCGACACCCGCTGTGACGTCCGCTGCTGTACGGCATGCCGGTCACGATGTCGGTCCGCTCGATCACCTCGTCTCCGTTCTGCGTGAGCTCGTAGCGCACCAAGCGCACATCGGTCGCGCTGCCCGCGCCCGAGGCCATGCATACGTAGACATAGCCGTTGTTCGCAAAGTCGGGATCGACCTCGAGGCCCATCATCCCGCCCTCACCGCTCGCGACCAGGTCGGTCGGTGTGATTGTGAATGGCGTCGAATCGACACCAGCGACGTACACGTTGAGCGGCCCCGACCGCTCGGTGACCAACACGGTTCCATTGGGCAGCCAGGCGATGTCCCATGGTTTGCTCAGGCCAGAAATGAACGGCACGACATCGAGGTCGACCAACGCTTTGCTGCCGCCTGTGCCCGCGTCTCCGCCGGCGCCTGCCATGCCACTGGCGCCTGCCATGCCGCCGGCGCCTGCCATGCCCCCGGAACCCGGGTCGCCGCCGGTGCCAGCGTTGCCGCCGCTGCCGTCCGTGTTACTCGTCGATTCTCCACATGCCCCCAACAACAAGGCACAGACCAGGCAGATTCTTAACCCCATGATGTTAATTTTGCTGCTGGCGACTCGAGATTCAAGCCGACGGAAACCGGCGGTAGGCCCATGTAGCCAGGCTGCCTACGCACAAGGCGGTCATCGCATAGAGAAATGGCAGTTTGAGGAGCGCCTCCTGTTCGGCCTCGGGAAACGTGGCCAAGATGACCGCGATTGCGAGTGGCGCGTTTTGGACACCGGTCTCCAAGGACACCGCCTGACGCTGGCGCGGCTGAAGGCCGGCGAGCCGCGCCACCAGGTAGCCGAGCGCCATTCCACTCACGGCGACGAACGCGCAGGCCACAAGGCTCGCGTCCTCGGCCGTGAGCAGGAGCTCGAGCTGGTCGGACACGCTCGTGATCAGCAAGACGGCCAAGAGCAGTGCCCCGGCCACCGCACCCACGCGCTCGACACGCGCAGCGGTTGGTGCGGATCGGTGCCGAATCCACATGCCGCCTCCAATCGGCAGGAGCATCAGCGCAAGCGTGCCCATCACCGCCAAGTACGGGATCTGCATCTGAGTTTGGCTGAGCGATGCGGCATATGCGTACAAGAGCGTGGGCATCATGAAGACCGAGGCCAGCGTGGAGACCGCCGTCATCGAGACGCTGAGCGCCAAGTCGGCACGCGAGAAATAGGCGAACATGTTGCTGGCGTTGCCGCCGGAGGTGCATGCCATGAGCAGCAGCCCCAGCGCATCGGTGCCCTCGAGTCCGAGCGACCGAATCGCCAAATAGGCGAGTAGAGGCATCCAGCCGAACTGAGACAGAAGGCCGATCAAAATGGCGCGCGGACGCTCGAGCGCCCGACGGTAGTCACCCGGCGTCAGTGATGCTCCCATGCCCACCATCAGGACGAGGGTCAGCGTCGCGATGAGCAGTTTGTCGAGGCCGCTGAGCATCGCGGCATCATACACGGGGGAGACTGAGCAGA
Source organism: Myxococcales bacterium (assembly GCA_013002645.1). Classification (GTDB taxonomy): domain Bacteria; phylum Myxococcota_A; class Polyangia; order Polyangiales; family Houyiibacteriaceae; genus SG8-38. Next base: position 3,999 of record JABDJF010000687.1, on the reverse strand, counting down.
ACTCGAACCTGCGCACCGGGCGGCGGGCGTAGAGTCGCAGGGGCCAGCTGCAGGCTTGTCGATGGCCTGTTGACCACCGTTCGGCGGCGGCTCAGCCTTCCTCGGTGGACAACGAAAAGATCTTGAACGAGATGATGGGTAGCAGCCTGCGGGTGCTCAACCGCATCGCCGACTCGCCGTTCGTCGAACGGCTTGGGCTGGAAGATCGGGCTCAGAAACTGGTTTACGAAGGGGCCAAGCGTGCGGCGGAGACCGCAGCAAGAGCCGCGAAGCGTTTTTCCCCGCAGCGCGCAGAAGATCGGCCTCGCAGATCAAAGAAGTTCGATCTCTCCCTGACCGAAGAGCAGCAGCTGATGCGAGACACGCTTCGGCGGTTTGCCGATGACGTGATGCAGCCCGGGGCCCGAGGCGCCGATGATCGCTCGTCGACGCCCGATGGCTTCCTCGCGGCGTTCAGCGAGCTCGGGGCGATCGCCATGTCGGTGCCCGAGGTGCTCGGTGGGGCGGCGGAGCGGGTGTCGGCGGTGTCCCAGATGCTCATCGTGGAAGACCTTGCACGCGGCGATATGGGCCTGGCCTACGCGGCCGTCTCCCCATTGTCCTTCGTGAACGCACTGGTCCATTGGGGGAGCGATGCGCAGCAGTCACGCTTGCTTCCGTCGTTGCTCGAAGGGGAAACCAACGCAGCGACTGTGGCGGTCGTGGAACCTCATCCCCTTTTCGATCCGGGTGCACCGCGGACCAGAGCCAAGAGGCGCGGCTCGGACTACGAGCTCAGTGGCGAGAAATCGATGGTGGCTCTGGCCGATCGGGCGCAGTGGTTCTTGGTCGCGGCGGAGGTGCCCAAGGTCGGGCCCCGATTCTTTTTGGTGGAGCGGGACGCCGAAGGCGTCGAAACGCTCGACGAGCCGGCGATGGGTTTGCGGTCGGCAAGCCTCGGCCGCCTGAAGCTCAACAAGGTCCGGGTTGGGCCCGATGCCCTCCTTGGAGGCGAAGCGGCTCTCAAAGCCGAAGGCAAGTTGGCCTATGACGACGGGATCAATCGCGCGCGCATCGGCTGGAGCGCGATGGCGCTTGGGACCTCGCAGGCCCTGCTCGACTACGTGATTCCGTACTGCAACGAGCGACTCGCGTTTGGGGAGCCGATTTCGCATCGGCAGGCCGTCGCGTTCATGGTGGCCGACATCGGCATCGAGCTCGAGTCGATGCGGATGCTCGTGTATCGCGCCGCCGGGCGGATCGACGCCGGCCTCGACTGCGGTCGGGAAGCCTACCTTGCGCGGACACTCTGCTCCGAGAAGGCGATGGAGATCGGAACCAATGGCGTGCAGCTGCTTGGCGGTGCCGGCTTCATCAAAGACCACCCCGTCGAGCTTTGGTATCGACAGCTTCGTTCTGTCGGCGTGATGGACGGCAATCTGCTGCTCTGAGGGATTCAGATGATCTATTTGGAAGTACCCAAGAACCTCAAGCTCGTCGTCAACCAAGCCCACCAGGTTGCCAAGCACATCTTCCGGCCGATTTCGCGCAAGTACGATCGCGCCGAGCACGATTATCCAAAAGAGCTCGACATGTTGGCCGCGCTCATGGACGGCTTGAGCGCCGGTGGCGGACCACAGGGGGCCGGCGTTGATTCGCTTCAGCGCGAAGACGGCGCAAACGGAGGCGTCCGCAACGGTGGCAACATGACCACCTGTCTCGGGCTGACGGAGCTCTGCTGGGGTGACGTGGGTCTCGCGCTGTCCATTCCCCGTCAAGGTCTCGGCAACGCCGCAATTGCCGCGGTTGCTGACGCCGATCAGAAGAAGCGCTTCGCGGGCGTCTGGGCCGCCATGGCGATCACCGAACCCGGTGCCGGTTCGGATTCGGCCAACATCCGGACGACCGCTCGGCTCGACGGCGACGAGTGGGTGCTCAACGGGGAAAAGATCTACGTCACGGCCGGCAGCCGCGCGGATTCGGTGGTCGTGTGGGCGACACTCGATCGAAACCTCGGACGCGCGGCGATCAAATCGTTCGTCGTGCCGCATGGGACGCCCGGGATGGAGGTCGTCCGTCTCGACAAGAAGCTGGGCATTCGGGCCTCGGACACGGCGAGCATCACGCTGACCGACTGCCGCATTCCCCAGAACAACCTGCTCGGGAGCTCCGATATCGAAGCGAAGACAGGGTTCGGTGGGGTGATGCAGACCTTCGACAACACGCGGCCCGTCGTGGCGGGGATGGCGGTTGGTGTCGCCCGCGCAGCGCTCGAACACACGCGGAAGCTTCTCGAAGAGGAGGGCATCGAGGTTCGCTACCGGGGCCCACTTTTCGCCAAGAGCGCCGCCGAGGCCGAGCTCATCCGAATGGAGGCGGACTGGGAGGCGGGCCGGCTGCTCATGCTCAAGGCTGCCTGGATGGCAGACAATGGAATTCCCAACTCGACCGAAGCGTCGATGTCCAAGGCCAAGGCAGCGCGCGTCGCCAATCGCGTCACGCTGCGCTGCGTGGAGCTCTGCGGGAGCGTCGGTTACTCCGAACGCGAGCTCCTCGAGAAGTGGGCGAGGGATTCCAAGATCCTCGATATCTTCGAGGGCACCCAGCAGATTCAACTCCTGATCGTCGCGCGCCGGCTGCTCGGGAAGCGATCGTCGGAGCTTCGCTGAGGAGGGCCCCATGGAAATCAACGGAATCGCTCATACCTTCGTGACCGTGGGCGACTTCGATCGGGCACGTGCGTTCTACAGCGAGCTCCTGCCCTTCCTCGGATTGAAGAACGTCATGGACATTCCCGGGACCTACTACTGCGTCGGCGGTCGAACCGGCTTCGCGATTCGAGAGGCGCCCGAAGGAAATCGCGGCCAGCGATTCGACCAAGGCCGCGTCGGCCTCCACCACATCTGCTTCCGCGCCCGGAGCCGGGAAAGTGTCGACGAAGCGCACGAGTTCGTGACGAAACTGGGCGCGAAGATCATCCACGGTCCAGAGGAAGCCATCTGGGCTCCGGGCTACTACTCCGTTTTGTTCGAAGATCCGGATGGGATCCGGTTGGAGATCAACTTCGTGCCGGGTAGGGGGCTGCTGGAGTAGGGGGGGCAGCGAAGCCCCGTGGACGGCGCGGAGCGACGTCTCTTCGGGGTGTCAGTGGCAGCGACAGTGACAGTGACAGTGACAGTGCCGGTGTCAGCGGGTGTGTGATTCTACTTGGTCATCGTGATCTCCTTTTTCGCGAGTGAGTGGGGTCGGGCTTCGCCCTTCTGGGGAACCCCACTCACTCGCCAAAAAGGAGATCACTCATGGGACTTATCATTCAGCAGCGGGCGCTTCAGGCGGCGGGAGGGCTGCGACAGTTGCTTCCGGTGGTTCGGAAGCGGGACAGGTCATTGTTCGACCAGATGCATCGAGCCATGAACAGCGTCGTTCTGAACATCGCCGAAGCCGATGGAAACGATGCGGGGACGGCCAGGGCCCGATTCGCGTCGGCCTGTGGGTCGGCCAAGGAAGTGCGGGCCGGTCTTCAGCTCGCCGTAGCCTACGGATACCTTCCAAGCTCGAAGGTGACAAAGGTAGACATCGCGCTCGACGAGGTCTGCGCGATGTCCTGGAGGCTTTCCGGCCGCTAAAGCCGAGGTCCCAAACACGACGTGATGGCGCACACCTCCATTCATATCCAAGTGTGTAGATGCATGGCACCAGCAACTCCCCCCACACGACACCCGCGGTAGCGCGAGCCGGAACGGCGAAGCCCGGCGCAAGTGCGCCGGCAAGGCGGAGCGCAGCGACCGCCGCGCCTTCATACCGGTGCGCGGAAAAAGGCGCGACGCGGGACTACGCCGAACGGCTCGGCTTGCAAATCTGGTCGGTTGCACTTGGGGGCGGGGACCAGGCAAGCCTCGCCTCGGCGCGCGCGCCAATCTGCGGTGGTTGCTGTCTTGCAGATTGTCACTTGCGACGTCGACTCCGCCCCACATCGCGCCTTTCTCCGCGCCCCTCCATTCATATCCAAGTGGGTAGAAG
>JABDJF010000675.1 GCA_013002645.1 Myxococcales bacterium | reverse complement strand
GGGCGTTTGTATGGGGTTAGGGCTGCGCCCAGGATGATCGCCTCTTGGATTTCGCCGGGTTGCCTCAAAGATGCAACCAGGTCTTCCGCGATGGTGCGCGACGGGAGGGGGCGAGTTGCGGTGCTGACCGCCCGTCGCTCTTCCCCGACCCCGACGATCGATCGCCTCGCCGCCTCTAAGATCGAATCGTGCAGCGACGGTTGGGCCATCGCTGCGAGCACGGCTGCGGCCATGATCCAGCGCACGTCTCCGTTCACCGTTTCGCCGCGTGCAAGCCCGTGCATGAGGCGTTGCACCTCCGCGTGCTCGCCGTGCAGGTAAGCGAAGCCGGGGATGTTCAGCAGTCGAAAGCCTTCGAGCTCCGGCCAGGCGCGCTGTGCGAGTACGTCGATGGCCGAGTCCGCGATCGAATGAAGCGTTTCGTCTGCCAGGCCTACCCATTGACCGCCGAGCGGCAAGTAGTAGAGGCTCACACCGGGGTGGTCGCTTTCCCATCGCTCCCAGAGGTCGTTTGCTTCCTCGTGGCGGCCCAAGTGGTGCAACACACGCGTCGCCATGAAGAGCCGCAGGCGGGGAGGGGGGTGCTCGTCCATCAGGTCGCCGTCCTGCATGATCGCTGCGGTCTGCTGAGGGGAGCCCGGGTTTCGGAACGTGCGGCGCATCGATTCTACGTAGGCAGGGCCTAGGCTGACGGTGCCGATCACATCGGCGAAGATCTCCGAGAGCCAGGCGCCGAAGAGCCCTCGGAGCCAGGCGCCGTCGACGTCCGCCGAGGATGCGGGCATCTGGACTTCTCGGGGAAGGCCGGTTCGCTGGTGCAAGCTCGTCTCGAGACCTTCGAGGCTGTAATAGAAGTCGTGGGCTACCTCGTGCGCAATCGCTGGCCAGCGCCACAGGCTGTTCTCGAAGCCGACGGGCAAGCGAAGTGGGGCCACCCGCGTTGAAGCGAATCGAGGAACAATCGAAAGATCCCAGTCGCCGGTAACCGTGATCGGCTGGCTCGTACTCAGCCGTAGGCCCTGGACGCGCGCCAGCTCGAGCAACGGCGCGTAGCAGGCGTCGGCCATCTTGTCGGCGTCGGCGTGAAATGAAGAGTCCCCGTAGCCGCGCTGCCTCGCCATGGCCTGCAGGTGGCGTAGGAGCGCCGCGAGCCCGCGGAGCACAGTCCGGTCGTCCACGATCGTCGACATCGTAGGCGCGCCGCTGAGTGAGCGTTCGATGACCGCGACTCTGCCAAGGAGATCTTCTTGCAGCGCGGGCACGAGCCGTTGCAACCGGGGGTCATGCTCCGCGCGAGCCAGCAGCTGGTTCGCCTCTTGCTTCAACCCCAGGAGCTCGCTGCGAGCCGCCTCGAGAAAGGCTGCCTCGGGCGAACGCTTGGCGACGGCAGCAACCGGCTGCGGGGGCCGAGGCGCCGGCCGCGCCTGCTTGGCTCCTCGTGTTTTGCGTGCGGCCTTCTTCGGCTTGGGCGCAGGGTCGCCCTTCTTGTTGAGTCGGTTCCACGCACGCTTGAGCAGCGGGTAGAGGATGTAGATCAGGAGCGCGATCTCTCCGAAATATTCTTTGAGCAGCTCCAGCATCGGCCTTCAGCGCTTCCCCCGCGCGTAAACGATGCGCTTCCGCTCGAGTGGGCCGTCGCCACGCTTTGCTATCAAATCAGCGAGGACCAACCGCGCTACCAGTTTTCGCGGATTGGCGATCAACCTTCGCAAGGGCAAGGCCTTAGGCTTGGTCATCATCATCCGGCCCGCCCGTGGCCTTGCTGATCGAATCGCGCATCTCGGTGTCGGCTGCCACGTTTCGTAGGTTGTAGTAGTCCATCACGCCGAGGTTGCCTTCCTTGAGCGCTGCGGCCATGGCCTCGGGGATTTTGGCTTCGGCCTCGACCAGGTGCGCGCGCATCTCCTCGACCTTCGCGCGCATTTCCTGCTCGGCCGCTACGGCGAGCGCCCGTCGCCCCTCGGCTCGCGCCTGCGCGACCTGTTTGTCCGCCTCGGCCTGCTCGGTCATCAGCTTGGCGCCGATGTTGGTCCCCACATCGACGTCCGCGATGTCGATCGACAAAATGTTGAATGCCGTGCCGCTGTCCAAGCCGCGCGAGAGAACGTTCTTGGAAATGGTGTCGGGGTTCTCCAAAACCTCGGCGTAGTTCAGCGACGAGCCAATCGTGGAAACGATGCCCTCGCCGACGCGCGCGACGACGGTCTCCTCGGTCGCGCCGCCGACCAGCCGGTCGATGTTGGAACGAACCGTGATTCGCGTGACCACCAAGAGCTGAATCCCGTCCTTGGCGACGGCGGTGATCTTGGGTGTCGTGATGACCCTTGGATTGACGCTGGTCTGCACCGCTTCGAGCACGTCGCGGCC
>JABDJF010000529.1 GCA_013002645.1 Myxococcales bacterium | reverse complement strand
GTAGCGGCCGTTTCGCGCCAGAAGGTCACCCCGCAGCACCTTGCCATCGGCGTTGAGTGGGCTGTCGGGCGCGGCGACGGACAGCACCTCGAGAGCGCGCTCCGCTTGGACCGCGTCGCCCATCCGGATATAGGTCCACGCGAGCTCGAACAGGGCTTCGTCGAACTGAGCCGAGGTCTGCTCTACGGCGCGATACGCCTCGACCGCCTGCTCCAGCTGTTCGGTTTCGTAGTACAGCCGCCCGAGCGCAAGATAGGTCAGCTCGAGGACCCCCCGCTCCTGCTCGTTGGCGGCCTCGTGCCCCAAGACGCCGCGAAACGCTGCAATGGCGTCGAGGTACTCGCCGCGAAGCGTGTGAATCGTGCCGACGAAGTACTTGGCGCGCAGCGAGAATTCCGTGCCGCTCGGAATCGCGAGGAAGCCCCTGCGAGCCTGCTCGAGGCGGCCGGGATCGACCCCAGGAATCGCCGTGTTGGCGGCGTCGTACGCGTCATCGACGGGCACGGCGCGGTTGTATAAATACTTGGCGCGAAAGTATGCGGTCGTGATCGAGAGCGCGGACGATGGGATGGCATCGAGACGCGAAAAGTAAGTGTCCACATCACGGAAATCGCGCGTGTGGATCGCAATTTGAATGAGACGGCTCAGGGCGCGCTGTAGGTAAGGCGCAAACGCCGGCTCAGCGCCGCGATCGATCAACTGGGCGTAGCGCCGCCGTGCGCCCAGATAGTCGTCCGCAAAGAACAGCGACTCCCCAAGAAGAAAGAGTGCTTCGGGGTACGCGCGATGCGTTGGGTAGTGCTCGACGATATCGGTGAGGAGAATGGCTGCGCGAAGGTAGTCTTCGAGCCGCAAGTAGAGCTCTCCGTCGGTCAGGCGCTCCTCCACGAAGGTCGCGCTCTTGAGGTCCAGGGGCCGGACGGGATCGGCCATCAAGCGCTGCGCGTCCGCTTCGAGGTCGGACAGCTCGCGGTTCGTCGCGGCGAAGTCTTGCGCTTCTGCTGGCGAAGCGAAGGACGCAACGAGGCTAGCGGCCAGGAAGAACCCTAGCCAAATCCTTTGCACTCGCCCCCTGCCTCGTGTCGGTGAGGGCGGCGATACGCTCGCGCCGCCAGGTCGCATTAGCGATCGCCCTCACCCATTTCGTCGGGTCGAACCGGACGCTCGACTCGTTCGATGTATCGGACCGCGGGCCGGTCTTCGAGCGGAGTCGCAGGACCACCCTTTTCGTAGCCCACGACATGGACCGTCGAGACGCGGCCTTCCGGCACGGTGAAGGTGTAGGTCGAGCGAACCTTGAAGCGATAGCCCTTGAGGTACGCGAAAACGCCGTAACCGTGCCCGCGATACTCGAGGTTGACGGTCAGCGTGTGCTCGCCGGGAACGATGCTTCCGTTGTAGACCTCGAACTCTTTTTGATCGCCTAGCGTGCCCTCTTCGTCCGCCTTGGTGAAAATCGGTGCGCCGTCGAGGGCGTACACCACCCTGACTAGCTTGTAGGACTGCGACATGCGGTTCTCGTGAACGATGGCCGCCTGGCCTCCACCCACGACCCCTTCGAGCACGGTTTCGGCAAGCAGGGAGAGCCGAGCCTTGGAGCGAAAGATCTGCTCCTTCAGCTCGTTGATCCTTTGCTCCAAATCGCGAAGGCGCACCGCATAAGTGCCGGCGTCGATGGGCTTGCTTGGCGCGCTGGGCACGGCCACTTCTGCTGGAGCCGACACCTCGGTGCCCGTCTCGGGCAGTGTGGCGCCATCGGACTGCGCCGCTGCAACGGAGCCCCCCACCCAAATGCACGCTGTCACGACGGAGAGCGCAACTATCCTGCGCATCGCATTTCCCCTCTAAGTGACCACCATCTGACGCGAAATTGCCCCTACGGCGGTCCTCGAGCTTATACCGCAGCGCGAGCGGCTGGGTCAATGAAGGTCGGGGGCATTTCTGACTCCCCCCGATCGTCGAGAAGCCGTGCATTGTCGTCCACTTGCATCGAGGAGATCGCCCGGCCGGAGCATGGTCAGCGACGCAGGCGGCCGAGCAGGGCTCGCCACCTCGGCGTCCGCGCTGCTGCGTCCCGATCCACTGATTTTCGCGCGTCTTCGAGGGCTTCGACGAGGTTTGGGGCGATCTGCATCGAGTCCAAGGGAATACGAGCATCGGTGGCGGCGGCCCTCCAGCGCTGGTCGACCCCCGTGAAGACGCACTGGCCGCCGAGCATCCTGGCGATCTCGTCCGCGGCAAACACCGCAGTGGCTCTGTCCCGGTTCGGCTCGGCGAGCTGTGTGAGATCGACGATCGCCGACTCGACATCGGCTTCGAGCATCGCCCGACCGAGCGCATCGACGCAGTCGCTCAGGACGGCAGGCTCGTGTGCCCCCGAGATCATCAGCGCGAAGCTCGAGCGATCGATACGCAGCGGTTTGAGGCAGCTGGCCGCGCGCCCCATCGCGACTTGGGAGACCCGCTCTTCTCGCCCGAGCACGAATCCCTCCATCGCGGCAGCGACCGCATGCTGCGAAAATCGCTCCACGCCCGGCGCATTCGACGAGTCCAAAGACTGCAAAGCCAGGCGTGTCACCTGAATCGCTGTGCTTGGTGTGAGGTCGAGCAGCGCAAGGCGACGGCCAACGAGGGTGAGCACCGTGAAGCACTCCCGAAATTCGAAGGACTCGAAAGCGCCAGACGCTCGCTTCTCGGTGGGCAGCTCGCTCAAGAGCGGCAGCAGCGGCGTCACCTCGACGAGAAGGTCTTTCAGCGGAAGCCCCCCGGTGGCCGGCTTGGCCGCGTCGAGCGCCGTTCGGAAGCGTTCGGTGACGGTCTTCGTATCACTCTTTGGGTCGGCCATCGTTCAGCGTGATATATACCGATGCTCCATGGCTGCCACCATCCTCGTCGTCGACGATGAAAAGAACATCCGGCGGACCCTTCGGATGGTGCTCGAAGGGTCCGGGTTCAACACGCTCGAGGCGTCGTCGGCCGAGCAGTGTCTGGAAACCGTCCAAACGGGCGATGTCGATCTGGTCATCCTCGACGTGCGGCTTCCAGAGATGAGCGGCATCGAGGCGCTCGAGAAGATTCGCAGCGCACCGGAAACGCGAAAGCTGCCGGTGCTGATGGTTTCGGGTCACGCTTCGCTCGCCGAGGCGGTGCAGGCCGTTCAGCTCGGGGCAACGGACTTCTTCGAGAAGCCCCTCGACCGCGACCGTGTGTTGGTCACGGTGCGCAACGCGCTGAAGACCTGGCAGTTGCAGCGTGAGGTCGAGCAGCTCCGGGCCGACGTCGAGCACCGCTACGAGATGATCGGCGAGAGCGATTCCTTACGCGGGCTCTTTGCGCAGCTCGAGAAGGTGGCGCCAACGAACGGCCGCGTACTGATCTCTGGAGAAAGTGGCACGGGCAAGGAGCTGATCGCCCGGGCGATCCATCGACTCAGTCCGCGCGCGGACAAGCCGTTCATCAAAGTCAATTGTGCGGCGATTCCGGCGGAGCTCATCGAAAGCGAGCTGTTCGGCTACGAGCGCGGGGCGTTCACCGGTGCGCAAGGCCGAAAGAAGGGCATGTTCGAGCTCGCGAACGGCGGCACCCTTTTTCTCGACGAGATTGGCGACATGAGCGCCAGCGCGCAGGCCAAGGTGCTACGGGCGCTCCAGAGCGGGGAGATCTCCCGCGTCGGTGGCGAGAAATCGATCGCAGTCGACGTGCGTGTGTTGGCCGCAACCAACAAAGACCTGGAGCTCGAGGTCCGCGACGGCCGCTTTCGGGAAGACCTCTTCTTTCGCCTCAACGTCGTTCCGATCGTAAGACCACCCCTCCGGGACCGAAAAACCGACATTCCTCTTCTGGCAAAAGGGTTTTTGCGCGAATTCTCGATCGAAAATGGGCTTCGAGAGAAGCCGATCGACGAGGGCGTGCTCGAGGCTCTGAGCGAGCGCTCGTGGCCCGGGAACGTTCGAGAGCTTCGTAACGTGGTGGAGCGGATGGCGATTCTGAGCGGTGACCGCATCACAGTCGACGATCTGCCCGATGAAGGGGTCCTGAGC
>JABDJF010000648.1 GCA_013002645.1 Myxococcales bacterium | reverse complement strand
GGTAGGACCCGATTCCACCTTCCAGCGCCCCCATGCCAACTTGGTGGGCGACGATGACCTGGGCGACCGCGAAAGCCACGACGACGATCACATCTTTCAGAACGACGGCGGACAACACGTTCCGCGTCATCGGGCCCGCCGCCCGCGACTCCATGATGACGGCGATCGTAGCGGCGGGAGAGGTCGCCAAGGCCACCGAGGCCACCATTGCGCCCACGGCAAGAGCTGTCGCCATCGGCAGGCCAGCGATTCCCGGAAAGCCGATGTAGGGGACAGCGCCCGAGATCAGCCAGAAAAACGCGGTCACGAGGACGCCGATCGACACGACCTGTGCAGCGAGGATCGAGCTGATCGCGCGGAGCCCCTTCTTGAGCCCCTCGAGCTTGAGCTCGCCGCCTGCGGTGAGCGCGATCAGGGCGACCGCCAGTGTGTCGAACAGGCTGAGCTGTTCGATCACCTCGTCGTTGAGAATACCGCGATCGAACGGCGCCGGGAGCCCTAGGCCACTCAAGACTTTGGCCAGCGAAGGGCCGAATACCAGGCCAGCGATGAGGTAGCCGGTGATGTGCGGCAAGCGGATTTGACCGACGAGCCCGCCAATCGTGTAGCTCGCCAGGACCACGAACCCGAACGCGAGCATCCCGCTCGGATCGAAGGGGCGCTGAGCGAACTGCTCGAACTGGTAGAGCGCCACCATTCCGAACAGCAACAGGACGATGACGGTGATCTGCCGTCGCGCATGGGTCTCTTCACCGGGTGGCGGCAAGCTGTACGAGCCGGTCATCAACGCCTCCAGAAGCCCGGCAGGATGAGCGCAAAGAGGGTGAAAAACTCGAGTCGTCCGAGCAACATGGCCAACGCGAAGAACAATTTGCTGCCCGCCGAGTACGCCGCGAAGTTATCAGGCCCCACGTGGAAGGGGGCGGGACCCATGTTGGACAGGCAAGTCAGCATCGCGCCAAACGCCGTGGGCGCGGGCACGCCTTCGACCAGTGTCACGAAGAGCAGACCAGCGCCGATGCATCCCATGTAGATCAGAAAGAAGGAGGCGACGTCCGAAAGAACCTGGTTGCTGATCGCGGCCCGACCCATCCGCACCAGCTGCACCGTCGCCGGCCGAAAGCTCTTCTGGATTTGTGCGATCGCCTGTTTGCCCATCAAGACGGCCCGCTCGATTTTGATGCCCCCCGCAGTCGACCCTGAGCACCCCCCGACAAACATCAAGAGAATTACGATGGCGAGCGCGGTCGAGCTGTACGCGCTGTAGTCGTCGGTGCCATATCCGGTTGACGAAATGGTCGTAGCCACCATGAAAAACGAGTACCGGAAGGACGTCAGGAGCTCGTCGTGCACGCTGAGGTTCAAGATCGTCAGGACGACGACTGTGACGGCGACGATAGCGACGTACCAGCGAAACTCGATGTTGCGCACGAGTGACCGCCAGTTGCCGGTGCGCAATAGGGCGTAGTAGAGCCCATAGTTCACAGTGCCTATCAACATGAAGGTCGCAATCACGTACTCGACCGCGGCGCTGTTGAAGCCACCGACAGAGCTGTCGAGCGTCGAGAAGCCACCGGTCGACATCGTCGTGAACGCGTGACAGACGGCGTCGAACAGGTCTAGACCCAAGATCTTGAGGAGGGCGATTTCGATGACCGTGAACGCGCCGTAGAGCTTCCACAGCGCGAAGGAGGTTTCCGCGATGCGAGGCCTCAGGCCCTCCGCCGTAGTTCCGGGCACCTCTCCGCGAAAGAGGTGCTTGCCGCCGGCACCGAGATTGGGAAATACCGCGACGAATAGAACGACGATTCCCATGCCCCCGAGCCATTGAATCAGGGAGCGCCAGAGCAGAAGCGGCCGGGATAATCGTCCTTCGATGTCTGCGATCACGGTTGCACCGGTGGTGGTCAGGCCGCTGACCGATTCGAAGAACGCATCGTCAAAGGACATGCCCGCCCCGAGGATGAATGGAACCGCCCCACACGCGCCCGCCGCGATCCAGATCAAGCTCACGGCAAGAAGCGCCTCGCGACGCGAGATTCGATCTGACACGAACCGATTTCCGTAGAGAAAGGCGATCATGCCAAGGGTCGAGACGATGATCGCAGAGAGCGCCAGCTCCGCGGCGCCGCCCTGTGGTCGGCTCGGGTCGGGCGCGAAGCGGTCCCAGATCATGCCAACGCCGGAACAAAGGGCGATCATCACACCGATTCCGAGCACGACGGCCCCGACCGGTCGGATCACGCCGCGAAAGTCTCTGGATTTCGCGCTCACTCACCCCTCGGTCGAAACAGTCGCTCGACGGTCGCACGCGCTTCCTTGGTGGTCATCAGGATGACGCGGTCGCCCGGGTTCACGATGTCTTTGCCGTGCGGAATGATCACGTCGTCGCCGTGCACGATGGCCGCCAGGAGCGAGCCCCGAGGCAAATTCATGCGGTGAAGCGGCTTGTTCACCGCGCGGCACTTCGGGCTTGCGGTGAGCTCGACTACCTCCGCCTGACCGTCTTCGAGCAGGGTCAAGCTGTGAAGCCCGCCGCCTCGGGAGAAGCGAAGGATCTGGTCCGAGGCCACGGTCCGAGGCGAAAGAACGATGTCGATGCCAAGCTGTCGATAGATCGATGCGTAGTCGGCCCGCTGCACGATCGTGGCGGTTCGCTTGCAGCCAGCGCGCTGAGCGAGGAGCGCGGCCATGAGATTGATCTCGTCCTGCTTGGTCACCGCGACGAACAAGTCGTAGGTGCCGACCTCCTCCTCTTCGAGGAGCGCCCCGTCGGTACCGTCGCCGTGCACGACTTCGATGCCCTGAAACTCGGCGCTGATCTCTTCGGCTACTTCGAGATCGCTTTCGATCATCATGATCGTCGCTTCTTGCTGCAACAGCTCTCGTGCGAGCGCCTTGCCGACCACGCCGCCCCCAACGATGCAGACTCGACGTGCCTCGCGTTCCTTGCTGAAGAGCCGCTCGGCGGCAAGCACGCCTTCCGGGCGACCGATCAGGTACACGCGGTCGCCCTTGACCAAAACGTCTGCACCGCCGGGGACGAAGAGCTCTCCGTCTCGGACCACGGCGCTTACCAGGGTGTGCGGTGGAAGCTCGAGCGAAGAAAGGGGCTTGTTGAGCACGCGGGACTCGTCGAGGTCGATCTGAACGAGCTCCACCCGATCCTGTGCGAGGTCGACGACGTCCGAGGCACCGTAGGACCGGGCGATTCGGCTGAGCTCTTGCGCGACCAGGACACGCGGGTTGATCACGACGTCGACGCCGAGCAAGCCGTAGCGGATCCCGTCCGTCCACTCTGACCAGGCCGTGCCTTGGACACGAGCGACGACATGCTTTGCGCCCAGCTGCTTGGACGCCAGCGCGGCGATCAGGTTCATCTCGTCGTGGTTGGTCACGGCGACGACCAGATCGGCGCGACCGACGCCGGCGATCTTGAGCAAGGTTTCGCTGGCACCGTAGCCGATGATCGAGGCGACATCGTAGTGCTCTTCGGCGTATTGTACCGCCTTTGCATTCGAATCGACCGCGATGATGTCGTGACCTTCTTTGTCGAGGACGCTCAACAAGTGACGACCGACTTCGCCCAACCCTATGACGACGATGTTCATTTGGCACTCACCTCGATCGATGTCCGAGAGTCGCTGTCCTTGAGCTCGCGTTGGATTTCGCCCTCATCGGCAAGCAGGCCCCGGAGCAGTCGCGGTGCGATGAGGTCGTTGATGACGACCGAGCCCAGCACCACCGAGTATGCGAGGTTCGCTGCCTCTCCTTCATAGACGAGGCGAAAGGAGACGGCCATCGCCAGTGTGACGTCTCCTTGCGCCAACAGCCCGCGGAACAAGTCTTTTCGCAACGTCGTGCCCCAGCCTGCGATGAGGCTGGCGATCCACTTGGCCCCGGTTCGTGCAGCGAGGAAACCAGCGAGCGCGACCAACGTCGGCACCAAAGGGGTGGGTTGCCAGAGCGCACCTGCGAAGATCAGGAGCACGATCGCCATCGGACGCTCGGTTGATTCGAGGGTGGTGTGCAAGAGCTGGCCGCCGCGCGCGAAATTGACCAGCACGAAGCCCATCGAAAGATTGACGGCCAACGGCGACAGTTCGAGAAAATACGCGCCGCCCGACGCAAAGGCGATGATGCCGACCAGCGCCAAGAAGCGGGAGTTGTCCGATTCGTCGCCTGCCAAGAAAAGGGAGAACAGGAAGCCGAGTGCGGCGCCGAGCAAGACCGTGACCCATGCCCACAGGGCTGGCGAGTAGTCTTGCGCCTGAGGCGCGTTTTCGTGAAACACACAGAAAATCAGGCCGAAGGCGAGGATGACCGCGATGTCACCTAGGCGCGTCCCGTTTCGAAGCAACGAGGCGAGCCGCCCGCTGACCTCGTAGCGCCTCGCAAGGAGGTCGAACGGCTCGGTCGAATCTGCCGCTGCAAAGCAAGCCAGGGCTGCTGCGCTGAGTGCCGCGCTTCGAGTCGTCGTCTCCACCCAGCCACCGTCCGTGAAAAAGTAGTACGCACCAAAACCAACCGCGAGACCCGGAAGCAAGTGGTGTAGAAAGACCACGCGCCACGTTGCCGGGTCGAGCTTTTGAAGACTCGTGAAGTCGAAATCGGTGCCACGCAGCAAGCCAACCCAGCCTGCCGCCAGTGCGATGATCGGTAGCAAGCCAGTCACGTTGTCGAACGCATGGATTGCAGGGACGGCTGGACCGAGCAGAAATCCTAAAAGGAGATACTCGGCGCCGCTCACGACGAGGAAACGACGCTGCAATCGCTCGACCACGTTGTGTGCGAGCACGTAGGCCACGCCGATCACGACCACGAGCAGGACCACCGTGCCGAGCTCGCCGGAAATCCCGGGCGCATCCGGGGCGTTCGCCGCATGCGCGACGCCAGGCAACGTCGCCCAGACGAGCGCCATCGCGGTCAAGATCAGCCTCCCCGCCATATCCGCTCAATTGTGAAGAAGAAGCTGCCGGAGCGGTAGTTTCGGGCTGGACAGATGTTTAGCTGGCCCAGAGGGGCTAGTTTCGCAGTCCTTCGAGCACGATCGAGATCAGGCTCTTGGTGGTTTCGATCGGATCCATCTGCACCTGCTTGCGGACCGAAGCCAAAGCGAGGGCCTCGACCGCGCCCAGGACAGCCAGCGCGCTCACCCGCGGGTCGGAGATCGTGACGAATCCCCGCTCGGCGGCCAGTTGGCTCAGGGTCATCGCCCTCTCGTCGAGCTCGTTCGCCAGCTCGGAGATGGCCTGCCGCGCGATGGTCGCGGGAGCTCGCCTCTCTTGAAGATAGAGGCACATTGCGTCCGGGTAGACGGCGAGCGCGCCGACCAACCGATTGCCCAACTGCCCGTATGCCGCCACCGCCTCTTCCCTGCCGTCTGCTCGGCGAAGATTCGAGTTGCACTCCTGCATCGCCTCGACCGTGGTGCTGGCAATCGGCGAAATTACCGCCTCGACGAGATCGGCTTTGTCACGGAAATAGCGATAGAAATTGCCCTTCGCCATCCCGGCTTCGCGGGCAACTTCGTCGATCGTCACCGCTTCGATCCCTCGTGCAAGGAACAGGGAGAGCCCGGCATCGATCAGGTCTTGGACGCGCCTGCGTCGGTTTAAATCTCGCTTGCCACCGTGGGCGCCAGGTCTCTCCACGGGACCGGCACGCCTAGGCCTTCTTTCGTCGTCCATCGAGTTGCTCCTCACGGGTTACGAGCCGCTGCGATGCTGCATTATGGGGCACGAGGTTCCCACGTAAAGGGCCATTCGCGAAAATATTGCGCCCGAGTGGCCGGGATTTCGAAAAATTGCGCCAAACCGAAGAAACAGTCACAATTCGTAGTGTTAGCCG
>JABDJF010000638.1 GCA_013002645.1 Myxococcales bacterium | reverse complement strand
GTGCAACGGGGAAGTTTGTGTGCACTTCGCGATGTGCCAACCGACGAGGCGCTGATCGCGTCGGCGATCTGAATCCCAGCTGTGCCTACGCCACTTGCGACCGCGTGCAGGAGCACCGTCTGCCCCGCGTGGAGGCCCCCTTGCAAGACAATAGCATCGTATGCCGTGAGGAAAGCTTCAGGCACCGCTGCTGCTTCTTCCAACGATAGCTCGGCGGGAACCAGCATGAGCTCGGCCCCTTCGGTCACAAGCCGCGTCGCCATCGAGCCACCCGCGACGATGCCCATGACCCGGTCGCCGGGCTTCCAATCGTTCACCTGGCGACCGACCGATTCGACCCGGCCTGCGAACTCGAGGCCGGGCACGTCGGCCGGCACCCCGGGAGGCGCTGGGTAAAATCCGCGCCGCTGAAGGCAATCTGCACGGTTGAGGCCCGCGGCGGCCACCTCGACCACGACTTGCGACGGCCCGGGCGCGGGTAGCTCGATCTCGCCGACCTCGAGCACCTCCGGCCCGCCCGGCTCACGAATTCGAATCGCTTTGGCTTTGCGCATGGGGCGCAGCCTAACGCGCCGCCGGCTACCGTCCAGGCCCAGCCCTCATGCTAGCGTCTTCCCGATGACCGCAAACGTCGGGACATTCCTGCATCGTTGGGCGCGGCTTGACCCGGGCCGCACGGCCATCATCGATGCGGGCCGCGACGACCTCGTCGTCAGCTACGCGGAATTGCACCGGCAGGCATCCGGCGTCGCCGCCCAGCTGATGGACAGTGGCCTCGGCTCTGGCGACCGTGTCGCGATCTGCACGGCGAATGGGCTGGATTTCGTTGCCGCTTGGTTTGGCACCGTCTACGCCGGTTGTACGACGCTGCCCATCCCGGTTTCGTCGACGGCCCACGAGATCGCGTTCCGGCTCGAGCACGCGAGCTGCAGGGCCCTCATCACCGACGCAGGCCGTGCGCAGGTCGCGGAAGCCAGCACAGCACGCGCAGGTACGCCGACTGAAATCCTGCTGGTCCATGAGCTACTCGCGAGATCCGAGAGCGGGGTCGTTCCTTGCGCCGTGGCGCCCGACGCCCTGGCTATGCTGCTCTACACCTCGGGAACGACCGGCGCCGCAAAAGCGGTGCGCATCACCCACCGCTCGCTCGGCGCGCACAGTCAGGCGCTCGTCGAACATACGCTACATCTTGGTGAAGACGATCGAATCCTCGGAACCCTGCCTCTCACGCACTCCTACGGCATTCGCACGACGCTGCTCCTCCCATTCTACGCCGGCGCAAGGACGGTCTTCATTCCCAAGTTCTCCCCGACCCGCACACTCGAGCTCTGCGCGGCCCATCGCATCACCTGGATACCCGGCGTCCCCACGATGTTCGTCGCCTGGGCGAACGAACCCGGCCTTACGGCACCGCCGGCACTTCGTTGGTCCATGAGCGCAGGCGCGCCGCTCGCCGAGGACGTGCGGCTGCGTGCCGAGCAGCGTCTGGGAGCGCCGGTCCGTCAAGCGTACGGTCTGACCGAAGCCAACCTGACCGCGATCAACGCACCGCCCGACGAGGCCGTCGCGGGGTCATCCGGGAAACCAATCTTCGGGGTTGAGCTCCGCATTGCGAACGAGCACAGCAACGAGGTGCCTAGAGGGGAGCGCGGTGAAGTGCTGGTTCGGGGCCGGAACCTCATGTCGGGCTACCTCGACGACAAGCTGGCCACGGCCCACGTCATGCGTGGCGGCTGGCTTCACACGGGTGACATCGGTTTCGTCGACGGCGAGGGCCGGCTAACCATCGTCGATCGAAGCAAGGACCTCATTCTTCGCGGTGGAGCGAGCATCTACCCCTCCGAGATTGAGGCTGTTCTCACCGATCACGTTGCAGTGAAGGACGCGGCGGTGGTCGGACGGGCGGACGAGTACTACGGCGAAGAAGTCGTTGCCGTCGTCGCCGCGAACCGCGAAGTCACCGCCTCCGAGCTCGACGCTTGGGCGCGAGAACGCTTGGCTCCGTACAAGCTCCCCCGCCGGTACGCGTTCGTGAAAGACCTCCCCCGGGGAGCGAGCGGTAAGACCCTGAAAAGGCTTCTTCGCAACGCGCTCGCCAAAGGCGAAATCGTTGCGGAGCCCTCAGCGCCGCACGGGACTGCTGAGTGACTCGAACGCCGCGACCATCACCAGCGCACCGACGAGTAGGCCGACCCACGGGCCGTACCAGCCCGCGGCGACGGGCAGCTCCGCGCAGAGCACGCTCACCGCTCCTACGAGAAGCGCATAGGGAAGCTGTGTCCGAACGTGATCCATGTGGTCGCAGCTGCTCGCCATCGAGCTGAGAACCGTCGTGTCCGAGATGGGCGAACAGTGATCGCCCCAGACGGAGCCCGCCAAAATCGAAGACACCGTGCCGAGAAGGATGGTCTCGTTGCCTGGCGCGATCTCATGCGCCAGGGGGACGACGAGGGGGAACAAGATCGCCATCGTGCCCCAAGACGTCCCGGTCGCAAAGCTCACCAAAGCCGCCATCACGAACACCGTCGTCGGAATCCACGCTGGTGCGATCCAATCGCCGACCGCGCCGATCAAGAAAGACGCGGTGTCGAGGTCACGGCAGACGCCGCCGAGGGCCCACGCCAAGACCAAGATGACAGCGGCAAAAAGCATGGACCGCATTCCCGACATCCAGGCATCGATGGACGAGGCGAACGAGAGGGCGCCGCTGCCGACCGATA
This sequence comes from Myxococcales bacterium, assembly GCA_013002645.1. Lineage (GTDB taxonomy): Bacteria > Myxococcota_A > Polyangia > Polyangiales > Houyiibacteriaceae > SG8-38. The sequence goes on along the minus strand of JABDJF010000638.1, from coordinate 2,038 downwards.
AGCCGAAAGCCGCCATGCAGCCTGCTCCCGTCCCCCAGAGGATCGCCGCGCTGGAGCTGGCCTCGCCAACGATGGCGCGAAGCGAAACGTCGATCCCTGCCGACACGACTTTCGCCCGTCCATCGACGTAGATTCCGATCGCAGCCACTAGAACCACCACGGCCACCGGAATCAACGCGTTCATCGGCCGGCCCAGGACGTGCTCGGGGACCGCCTCCTCGTGAAAGTCCGAAGCTGGCTGTGCCCCAGGCCGCGAGACCAAACCCTCGTGAAACGCGCGCCGCTCCGCTCGAAGCATCGGTCCGAAGTCACGGCCCCGCAACGAAACCCAGGCGACGAAGAACAACATGAGGACCGGATAGAACCGAAACGGAATGGTTTCGATGAACGTTAGGTACGCGTCACGGTCAATCCCAAGCTGGGTGAACTGATCCGCAATGTAGCCGACCTCGACTCCAATCCATGACGACACCAGCGCTAAGCTCGCGACGGGCGCAGCGGTAGCGTCCACGAGAAACGCAAGCTTCTCGCGGCTGATTCGAAGGCGGTCGGTGACCGGACGCATCGAGGAGCCCACCAAAAGTGAATTGGCGTAGTCGTCGAAGAACACGAGCAGCCCGAGGAACCAGGTCGTGAGCTGTCCGCGGCGGCGGCTCGTTGCATCGGTACCCACCCAAGAGGCGAGGCCCTTGGCGCCACCGCTTTGAGTCATCAAGCCGAGCATTCCGCCGAGGAGCAAACTGAAGACCAGAATCGACGCGTGTCCGCGATCGGTCATCGCGTTGATGATGTGCGTGTCGAGCAAACGGGCGAACGAAGTGACGAACGACAAGTCCGAGATCAGAAACGCGCCGAGCCAAACACCGAAGAACAACGCCACGAGCACGTGGCGGAACAGCAACGCGAAGAGGATCGCGAGAATCGGGGGCAAAATCGACGTCCACGAGGGCAGCCCGCCCGGTTCGACGCCGGCGGCTACCTCGACCGCCGCCTCCGGTGTAATATTCAACGAAATATCGTGAATGAGGCTCGAAGCGGGATCGTCATTGTCAAGAGCGCCGGCTCGTGTGGCCGCGAAAACGAGGATGATGACCAAACCGAAGAGGACTGCCCGCATGAATAATTCCAGAGATAGACAGGAACGCAGCCGCTGGTCAATTTTGACCACAGCTCTCGCGATGCTTTTCGTCATCGTCGTCTCTTTCGCCGCACCCTCTCGATCGTCCTCCAGCAACGATCAACTGACCACCGAAGACAAGAAGCTCCTTGCTGCGGGCGATCTCGTGATGAAGCACAAGAACGAACAGCGAGGCGCCTACAAGCTCATTGGCGGACAGAGCTGGCAAATCATGGACGTGCCGGTCGACGTCGCCTGGGGGGCGCTGACGAATCTGACGGGCTACAAGAATTTCATTCCGCTCGTGACCGAGAGCGACATCAAGCATCAGGCTGGAGAAGAAGCCGACCTGGCGATTCGCCAGGAGTGGGGCCCCATCGACGTTCGATACGTCCTACAGACGACGCTCGAACCCGATCGACGGTCGATGGTCTTTCGAGTCGATCATTCGCAGGCGCATGACATTCGGGCCGGCTGGGGCTTCATGCGCGTTCGTCCCTACAAGAGCAACCGGACGCTGATTTCCTTCGGCGCACTCGTCGACATCGGCGATGGTGTCTTCGTGTCGATCATTCGCCCGGCAGTTCGGAAAGACCTGCTTCGGATCCCGTTCTACTTCAAACGGCACGTCGAGGCCGCAGTAGCCGCACTTCGCACAAACAATCTCTAGAACAGCTTCTTCAACCAGCGTATCGTCCGGGCTGTGTACGGTGGAAAGATGAGCGGAGGGTCCGGAAGTGTGGGCTTTTTCAGAACCGAACGGCGGTGGGAGAAGGTCTCGAACGAGTGGCGACCGTGGTAGGCGCCCATGCCGCTCTCGCCGACACCCCCAAATGGCAGCCCAGGAACGCCCACGTGTAGCCAAACGTGGTTGATGGCCGTTCCTCCGGCGCTGGTCCCAGCGAGGACACGGTCTTGCAC
>JABDJF010000634.1 GCA_013002645.1 Myxococcales bacterium | reverse complement strand
GATTCCGCCTGGCGTTCAAGGGCATCACAAGAAGACCGAGCCGCCGCCGCTCTTCACCGAGGCGACGCTCGTCAAAAAGCTCGAAGAGGAAGGCATCGGCCGCCCGAGCACGTACGCGGAAATCATCAGCAAGGTCGAGCAGCGCTCGTACGTCGAAAAGGACGGCAACAAGCTCGTACCGACGCCGCTCGGTACACTGGTCATCGAGAAGCTGGTCGCCGACAAGTTCGACCTCGCCGACATCGGCTTCACGCGGAAGCTCGAGGAGGACCTCGATGCGGTGGGCGAGGCGCGGGCGAAACGCCTCGACGTGCTTCAACCCTTCCACGACCGCTTGCAGGCGCAAATCGCGCACGCGGTCGACCAAAAGGGGAAGTGGTGGCCCGACCCGATCGAGATCGGCGAAGACTGCCCGGAGTCCGGTGACCCCTTGGTGAAGCGCTGGGGCCGCAATGGGCCTTTCATTGGTTGCACCAAGTACCCGGAGTGCCGCTACACGCTCAACATCGGCCCCGACGGCGAAATCGAAGAGCCCAAAGAGCCGGAGCTCACCGAGTACGACTGCCACGAGTGCGGCGCGAAGATGACCAAGCGCTGGGGCCGCAACGGCTGGTTCCTCGGCTGCTCCAAGTACCCCGAGTGCAAGCACACCCGCGCGGTGCCGCTTGGCTACAAATGCCCGAAGTGCAAGACGGGCGACATCGTTCCGATCAAGCCCAAGGGCCGCGGGCGCCCATTTTACGGTTGCACGAACTACCGCTCCGAAGAGCCGTGTGATTTCCGGGTTTGGCAGAAACCAATTGGGCAGAAGTGCCCAACCTGCGGGACCGACTTCCTGGTCGCCATGGGCGGCAAGAAAAACCCCAAGCTCAAATGTGTCAACGAGACCTGCGACTTCGAGCGAAGCTACGATCCATCCGAGCTGCTCGAAGAAGGTGAGTCCGGGGAGGCCGCGCCCGCCGCAGATTCTGCCGCGGGCTGAGGTTCGACCGTGGCAGACGTGGTCGTCATTGGTGCAGGCCTCGCGGGCACCGAATGTGCCTGGCAGTTGGCCGAACGCGGTGTCTCGGTCCGCCTCATCGAGCAGAAGCCGAGCTCGCGCACGCCGGCCCAGCATTCCGACCAGATGGCAGAGCTGGTTTGCTCCAACTCGTTTCGGGGCGCGGCCCTGCACAATGCGGTCGGCCTTCTGAAAGAAGAGATGCGGCGCGCGGGTTCGCTCGTCATGGAGGTCGGGGCGCTGCACGAAGTGCCTGCAGGTGGGGCCTTCGCCGTCGACCGCGAGAAGTTCAGCGCCGCAATCACGCGCCGGATCGAAGCCCACCCACTTATTGAAGTGGTTCATGAAGTCGTCGATCGGATTCCCGAAGCGCGGCCGGTCGTCATCGCGACCGGGCCGCTCACTTCCGGGGGCCTCGCAGACGACATCGCGTCGGCCGTGGGCTCAGAGCACCTGGCATACTACGACGCCATCGCGCCAATCGTTTCGGCCGACTCCATCAACTTCGACCGGGCCTTCCGGGCTTCGCGCTACGACAAAGGCGGAGACGCCGCCTACGTCAACTGCCCGCTCGACCAAGAGGAATACGACGCATTCGTCCGAGAGCTCCTCGAGGCCGAGAAGGTGACGGCGCGCGAGTTCGAGAACGTTCGATACTTCGAAGGTTGCCTTCCCATCGAGGTGATGGCGGCCCGGGGCCACAAGACGCTTTCCTTTGGCTGCATGAAACCAGTCGGCCTCACCGACCCGCGCACCGGTCGCTGGCCGAAGGCGGTGGTGCAGCTGCGCCAAGAAGACGAAGCCGGCACGGCGTTCAACATGGTGGGCTTCCAAACGCGGATGACCTGGCCCGAGCAAAAGCGCGTCTTTCGCATGATCCCCGGCTTGGAGAACGCCGAGTTCGAGAGGCTTGGCAGCATTCACCGCAACACGTTCGTCAATTCGCCTGCGGTGCTCGACGACGACCTGGCGCTTCGGTCGCGGCCGGGTGTGTATCTCGCCGGTCAGATCAGCGGGGTCGAGGGCTACGTCGAGAGTGCGGCCTGCGGGATGCTCCTTGGAATGAAGCTCGCGCACGAGGCGCGCGGGGTCGCCTTTTCGTTTCCACCGGCGACGACCATGCTCGGGGGGATGGTCGGGCATCTGCGGGCGACCAACGACGACTTCCAACCGTCCAACGTGATGTTTAGCATGGTCCCACCGGTCGAAGGCCGACGACTGAACAAGCGCGCTCGGCGCGACGCGCAATCTGCGCGGGCCCTGCAGGATCTCGGGGCCTGGCTGAGTGGCGTGGTAGAGTCCAACGATGAGCG
>JABDJF010000049.1 GCA_013002645.1 Myxococcales bacterium | reverse complement strand
ACATCCACCAGGGCCTGCGGCGCCATGTACGGCAGGCCGCGTTGGCTGCCTTCGAAATGGCTCGGGTCGAGCAGGGCGCGTGCGCCAGCCGCCATGGCTTCCTCGATTTGGGCCTGGATGCCCTCGGCGTTGCGGATGCGAACGACCGGCCCAAGGGTAGTCAGGGGGTCGCGTGGGTCGCCGAGCGTGAGCTCGTTGGCCACGGCGATGAAAGCTTCGAGGAAGGGTTGATAGACGTCCTGATGGACGTAGATTCGCTCGATACCACAGCAGGATTGCCCGGCGTTGTAGAACGCACCGTCGACGAGGTTTGCTGCGGACCGCTCGATGTCGGCGTCGCTGCACACGTAGGCGGGGTCCTTGCCGCCTAGCTCGAGCGCAGCGCCGATGAACCGCGTCGATGCGGCGGTCTGGATGGCATGACCGCCTCCCACCGAGCCGGTGAAGGCCACGAATGCGATCCGCGAATCGGCGATGACGTCGGCAACACCGCCATGATCGAGATAGAGAACCTGAAGCACTCCCGCGGGTATCCCGGCCTCCTTGGCGGCTCGTCCGATCCGCTCGGCGACGAGGGGCGTCTGCTCGGAGTGCTTGAGCACTACCGTATTACCGGCAACGAGGGCCGGCACCAGCGCATTGACCGTGGTCAGCCAGGGGTAGTTCCACGGCGCGACGACGAACACGATGCCCAAGGGTTCCCTACGAATGAACCGGGTGAAGCCATCTAGGTCCGCGAGCTCGATGTCGCCGAGCCCCCGAGCGGCAAGGTCGATCATCGTTCGCCCACGAAGCAACCAGCCTCCCACCTCACCGCCGCCGTCGCGCACCGGTCGCCCCATTTGCATCGTGAGCTCGTGGGCGACGGCATCGGCGTCGTGGACTGCAAGCTCCACGAAGCGACGCACCAACCTGCTTCGTTCTTCCAGAGCGAGCTCTCGCCAAGGTCCACGGGCGCTGCTGGCGGAGGCCAGCGTTCGGTCGATCGCCTCGGCCCCGTCGAGCGCGCGCTCGAAGACGATGCTTCCATCTACGGGGGAAATGGTTTGGAAGCGACCAGCCATGGCCGGTAGCGTTTCTCAGCTCCCGGGCGTCGTCAATCCGCGCTTGCACATTCGTCGCCGCCGGGGCACCACGTGGCGATGACGATGCCCAAACTCGAAGGCAAGATCCTGATCACCGGGGCGAGCGGCTTCATCGGCAGCCGGCTGCGCGACGCGCTTCTTGCGTCTGGTTCGGACCTCGTTGCGATCCGCAGGCCGGGGTCGCCTCCTGCCTCCGCAGGGCGCTCGGTCGAGGCGGACTACGCGGCCGTCGCCGACTTGGAGCGCATCGTGGGGGAGGAGAAGCCGGACTACGTCTTGCACGTAGCTGGCGTCACCAAGGGCAGCTCGTACGAGGACTTCCGGCTCGGCAACGTGATGCCGACGCGGAACTTGCTCGCGGCCTTGCGTCGGGAGCATTCCGCCGCCAAGCGTTTCGTCCTCGTGTCTTCTTTGACCTCGTACGGGCCCTCGGCAACCTCGGCGCCTCATCGCGAGGAGAATCCTCCGCGACCGATCGAGCACTACGGGGAGAGCAAGCGCGAGGCAGAGGAAGCGGTCGAAGAGGAATCCGGTGGCGTGCCGTGGACCATCCTACGACCCTCCGGGGTCTACGGGCCCGGGGACATCGACTACTTCAACTTGTTCCAGAGCGCGATGATGGGTTGGAACCTGTACTTCGGCAATCGCGAGCGCCTGATGTCGGTCATTTACGTCGACGACTGCGTTCGAGGGATTCTCGAAGCCGCCCAGCACCCGAAGAGCGTCAACGGGGGCTACTTCCTGACGAGTGACGAGCAAGTGACCTGGGAGCAGTTTCAATCCGAAGTGGTTCGGGTCGTTGGCCGTCGCGCGCGGACTGTCGACTTGCCCGAGCAGCTGGTATCGATTGCCGCCCTCGGCGGAGAGCTAGCGACCCGGTTCGACAAGAAGCCGAGGCTCTTGAACCTGCAGAAGGCCAAGATGGGCGCACAGCAGGCCTGGACCTGCGTCGGTGACGCGGCCAAGCGGGACTTCGGTTTCTCGGCCGAAGTAGATCTCGCCGAGGGCATCCGCCGTACCCACGACTGGTACGAAGCCAATGATTGGTATCAGAGCCTCAACCCTAAGGATTTGCTCTCGGTGCGATCACTCCGCGGCTTGGCTCGTCGCTTCGGTCGCCACCGGTGAGAGCTTTTCCAAGAGTCGATGGCCGGTGGACGTGATTTGGTCCAACAGGTAGCGCGCCCTGGGCTCGGCCCGCTCGAGGTGGCGTTCGAGAACGTCGGCTCGTTCCGGATGTCTATCGGCCTGCGCCAGGAGAAGCTCGGCGATCGCGGTGTCGCCCAGAAGCTGAATCAATCGCTCGGCGTGCAGCATCGCAAAGGCAAAGTCGCGCTTTGGGTTCCAGTTCTTGGTGAGCTCGTCGGTCCATTCGCCGATCGGCTTGTGGCGAAGGCCCCTCACCTTGTTACCAGCAGTCCGGAGCACCAGGTGTTGCTGCGCGCTCAGTGAAACGGTCTGAAGCTGCGCAACCCTTCGTTCGAGCGGATTGCGGCTCGATAGTGCACGCCAGCGCGTTTGGGCCAGGCGCTTCACGAATGCCTGCGGGTTCTTGATGATCCCGCCGAGCGTGTCCTTCATCGCCATCCGCGCTTGGATCTGGCTGGTTCCTTCGTAGATCGGCATGACGAGCGCGTCACGAAGCAACTTCTCTGGGAGGTAGTCCGTCGTGTACCCGTTGCCACCGTGAATCTGAAGCGAGGTGCGAGCGTGCTCCACGGCCTTTTCGGCGGCGAGGTACTTGAGGAGCGGTGTGAGTCGGCGCGCGGTCTCCTGGTGCGACTTCATGCTGCGCTTCAGCCGCTTTTTCTCTTTTTCGTCGAGGCTCCCGTAGCGAACGGCCAGGGCCAGCTTCTGCGCCATTTCCTCGTGGAAACAGGCGGTGATCGCCACGGCGCGGATGCCCTGAATTTCGGTCTTCATGGCTTCGAGGTACTCGGCGATCATTTCGTGTCGATCGATCGTCTTCCCCATCGATCCGCGTCCAGCGGCATACTCCACGGCGGCTCGGTACGCTGATTCGCTCAGCCCTAGACATTCGAAGCCGACGCCAAGCCGCGCATTGTTCATCAGGGTGAGCATGTACTTGAAGCCTTCACCGCGTTTCCCGACCAGCTCGGCAGGCGCCTTGTCAAAGACCAGCCCGCAGGTCGCGGAACCGTGATGACCGAGCTTCTCTTCAACACGGCTCAGTTGCACGATGCGAGCGCGATTCCCATCTGCATCGTCTTCGTAGGTCTTCACCAGAAACATCGAGAGCCCGTTCAGTCCGCCCATCGGGTCGTCTGGGTCGATCTCTTCGGTGCGCGCGATCACGAAGTGATATTTTCCGTGGCCCGAGGTGATGAAGATCTTCTCACCGGTGACATGCCAGTTCCCGTCGGCGTCCTGCTCACCCGTCGCCCGCATTGCTCCCATGTCGGACCCGGCGTCGGGCTCGGTGATGTCCATGCACCCCCAAGCTTCGCCAGCCACGATTTCTTCGACCACCTTCCGCCAGCGGGTTTCGTTGATTCGGCCGGTCACCGGATCGATGTCCGAGCTTCCTTCGAGCGCAGAGAAAACGATCGCCGCCATGGCGATGCCCGCGTGAAACCCATGGTGCGCCATCGCGGAGACGTCGGCTCGCGCCATCAACTCGCTGTTCATGAAGTACAGCATCATCGGCGCGTTCATCCCACCAAGCTCACGCGGGATCGGCAGGCCATGAAGGTCGAGCTCGTTGATTCTCTCGAAAATTCCTGCCAGACGCCCCGGGAAGACCACCTCTCCGTCGACGAAATCGACGCCTTTCTCGTCGATTTCTCTCTCGTAAGGTTTGATCTCTTCGGCGGTGAATTGTCCGAACATCTCGATGATGTCCCGGTAGAACCCGACCGCCTCGTCGGTGTCCCGAAAGCCTTCTCCATCCGCATCGGCGAAGTCGTGCTCGGTGATTTGCACCAGCGAGTCCCAGTCCACGCCTTTGTCGAAGTAGTATTGAAGATCGTCGTTGTCTTTGAAGAAATTAGCCATGCTCAGTTCTCGCCTTCGCTCTCTGTGTAGAGACTCGACCGCGCCACGCGGATCAGCTCGCGCGCGTGACGCTTTCGCGTTCGTCCTCGGGCCGGATCATCCGGCAGAATGATTTGCAGCGTGTCGATGACTGCAGTGCCCGCCACCGCCATCGTGATGACCTCAACCGCGTACGCTTGGGGGCCCACGTCGGGCCGGACCAAGCCCTGCTCCTTGGCGCGTTCGAGCTGATCGCCTAGAAGCTCGACCCAGGGTCGCACGAACCGACCGAGCATCGCTTGCATGTGCTCGGGTCGGTCGAGGGTTTCGCGCAGGAAGAGACGCGCGCGATCCGGATCCTCGATGAAGAACTCGGTGAGCGCCTGCATCGTCGCGTCGAACCGCTCTTCGGTAGACGCCTTCAAGAGAAGGCCGGGCAAGACGGAGTTCCAATGCGCGAGCATTTCGGCGAGGACGTTTTCGCGAAGCGCATCTTTCGACCGGAAGTGGTAAAGCAGGCTCGGCTTCCGGATCCCCACCGCATCGGCAATCTCCTGGACCGAAGTCCCGTCGTACCCTTGCTCCGCGAACAGGCGCGTCGCATGAGTCAGGATCTGATGGCGTACGTCCATTTTCTCTACCAACTGGTCGTCAAATGCCTACCAAATGGTAGGGAGAATGCAAGCAGAAGCCCCTCGAAGGCGCAAATTGAGCCGATCCGAGGAAGGGGGATGCCCATTCTGGGCTAGTCTCCGCTGAGATCGCATGGGCCCGGATGGACCGTGACGGGAGCGTCGGATGTCGTTGAGTTCGTGGTCGGAGCAGTGGGAAATCCTTCTAGTCGCGCTCATTCTCGGGGCGGCGCACATCATCGCTCCGCGGGTCAAAGGGCTCATCAAATACCCTGAACGGCAGCAGGCCTTCGGCGGAGGGCTCTCCGTCGCGTATCTTTTCCTTCATCTCATCCCGAGCCTCGACGCTTCGAACGCGGTCGTGGGTCCGCGAATCTATTTCGTCGCCTTGCTCGGCTTCGTCGCGTTCTACGGCTTGGACGTGATGTTCCAACCACCCAAGCATACCCACCCAACCAAGTACCATGCCTATCTGTCGGTTTTCTTCATTTACGATGCGCTCCTGGTCTTCACGCTCGGCCTCAACCTTCCCCCCACATTGATCCTGACTTTGGTATTCGCCCTGTCGCTTGCGCTCGATGTGCTGAACACCGATCTGGAAATGCAAGACGAATATGGCGCGCGCTTCGTCAAATGGGGACGTTGGGTACTGCTTGCAGGCGTGGCGATCGGCTATGGCCTGAACCTGGTTCGACGTCCGCACCCCGTGGTGATTGATCTCATCACGGCCGCACTCGCCGGCTTCATGATGTTTCACACCGCAAACGGGGTGTTCCCAGTATCTCGGAACAAGAAGTTCCCTTGGTTCTTGTCGGGGCTGCTCACGTTCTGGCTGTTCCACGTGGTGTTGGGTGGGGCCGATTGAGCTGCCTCACACGGTCCTCGACCCTTGCCAACCCGCGTCGCTTGCGCTCCAATGGCCGGCCTGGAGGAAGTGGATGACAAACGGAATTCAAGAAGTCGACCAAGCGATGCTGGGCACGATCAAGCGACACGCAGGCGTCGGGATGGCGGTGGGCGTCCTCGTCGTCGTCGCCGGCATCCTAGCGTTGCTCTCTCCCCTCGTTGCAGGGCTCTCAATCGCGGTTGCCGTAGGCGTGCTCATCGTTGCGTCAGGCGTCTCGAGGCTCTTCCTCGCATTCAAGATGGGTTCGTTCGGCCATGGGCTTCTAGTCTTCTTGCTGGGGCTGCTCTCGATCCTCATCGGCGGCTACATGCTGGCTCGCCCGGGGATGGCGCTTGCGACACTGACTCTCGTCCTGGCCACCTATTTCGCTGTCGATGGCGGCTTTCAGATCATCTGGGCATTTCGCCTTCGTCCGATCAAGGGCTGGGGCTGGGCGTTGTTCAGCGGCGTCGTCTCGCTCGCGCTTGGCATCATGATTTGGCGCCAGTTTCCGATGTCCGGGGTTTGGGCGGTGGGGACGCTTGCCGGCATTCAGATGGTGTTCGGCGGCTCGTCGGTGGCTTCGGTCTGCAGCGCCGCACGGCGCGCGGCGACGGATGGGCAAAGCTAGCTCGGGTCCCAGTTCAGTCGATCGGATCGCCGATCGGGATCAGCTGCTCGGGCGCGTCGTCCGGGCGCTCTCGGGGCGCTCGCCGTTCGAGCGAGGAGATGGCGCGCCACCACGTGTCGACCCCTTCGACACGTGAGGGCTCTATCGGGGCGCCGATCATCGGCATCAACAAGTGCGTATCCAGGCTTGGCGCGATCTCGACCAGTCGCTCCGCAGGTTGGTCCCAGTCGTGAATCGCGAGGTCAAACGTGCCCCAGTGAACCGGTAAGAAGCTTCCACCGCCGAGGAGCTTCAACGCCTCGAGCGCGTTGTCGGGGCCGAGGTGGATGTGGCCCCAGGCCGGATGGAATGCGCCAACTTCGAGCATCACCAAATCGAATGGACCGAGCCGATGGGCGATTTGTTCGTACTCGGGGGTGAGGCCGGTGTCGCCGCTGAAGAAGGCGCCGTGCCGTGGGCCGCGTAGCGCGAACGAGGACCAGAGAGTGCGATTGCGGTCGGCCGCCGCACGACCCGAGAAGTGTTGCGAAGGCGCAGCCGTGATGCGGAAGTCGGCGTTCGGAAGATCGGCGCTCTCCCACCAGTCGAGCTCCGTGATTCGCTCCGGCGGCACCCCCCAGGCCTCGAGGTGCGCGCCGACGCCGAGGGAGGTGTAGAAAGGCACCTCGTGGCGAATCAGCTCGACGATGCTCGGGCGGTCGAGATGGTCGTAGTGGTCATGGGAGATGATCACCGCGTCAAGTGAAGGGAGTTGAGCGATCGGGACCGGGACTGGTTGAAAGCGTTTCGGGCCGAAGAGGCGGCTCGGCGAGACGCGCCGACTCCAAACGGGATCGGTGAGGACGCGGACGCCGTCGATCTCGAGAAGCAGCGTCGAATGGCCCAACCAGGTCGCGCGGAGTCCGGTTTCAGCGGGCATGGCCCAGGCGTCGAGGGGGCTCAGCGAAGGGAGCGGTGCAATCGGCACCCGCCGACTGCCTCCGAAAAGGAACTCCCGCATGACCGGAAAGCTCGAGCCCTTTTTGAGACTGAGGCCGACACCGGATGTGTTGCGAAAGAACCCGTCGAAGAAGCGCGGGGAAGCTTGAATGCGTTCGAGGCGGAGCCCATTGGTTCGTCGACGGAAGGGAGACATCAGCCGACAAGTTATAGGGCAATCGCCGACGGTGTCACGGTCTGTCAATCGCAGCGCCAGCGAAGCCCCGTGGCGACGTAGTCGCTCTACGGGGCGTCAGCGTTTGCGTGGTAGACTGACGGAATGTCGCGCCTCGACGATGCACTGAGCGGGTTTGACGCAGCCAACGCCGAGGATCCGAACACAGAGATGGTGGACGGTCAGGCCGTTCCCAAGGAGCTCATCTACGGCCAGCGAATGTCCGCGCGCCTTTCGGCCTTTTCCCCGGACGCACCAGAAGCCGTTCAGCTTGCGGCGCGCGCCCAGCACATACGCCGCTGGGAAGTGCCGCGGGATAGCTATCCGGACGGCAGGGCCGGGTATCTCAAATGGCGGACGGATCTGTACAAACGACACGGTGAAATTGCCGGCGCGACCATGGAGGATGTTGGCTACGATACCGATACGATCGAGCGTGTGAAGACGCTGCTCCGGAAGCGTGGCTTGAAAACCGACCCCGACGTCCAGCTCCTGGAAGACGTCATCTGCCTCGTGTTTCTCGAGCACTATTTTCATGACTTCGCGCAGAAGCATGAAGATGCAAAGCTCATTCCGATCGTCCAGAAGACCTGGAAGAAGATGTCGGAAGAGGCACACCGGGCTGCGCTGGAGCTCGACTACGCACCCGAGGACCTTGCTCTCATTCGGAAGGCTTTGGAGAGCGGCTAGCGTCGGGCGGGATCGAGTAGGTTACGGTTGCATGCGCGACCGGATCGTCGCTTCCCGCAGAGTAAATCGTGACTTGGCCCACGGCGAGCCGACTGCCGAGCTTGAGCATTTCGGCTTCTGCGATCACGTCAGCTGGCTTGGGCGCGCGAAGGAAGTTGATATTCAGGTTGGTGGTGAGGGCGAGCGCGACAGGGCCGATCGTGCCGAGGACCAGGTAGTACATCGCCGTATCTGCGACCGTCATGAGGACCGGGCCCGAAACCGTGCCGCCGGGACGCAGGTATCGGTCGGTCACTGGAACTCGGATTCGCAGAAACCCGTCGCGCAGGTCTTCAATTTCGACCGGCATGCGAGCTTGCGGAAAGACCTTCTGCATGAAGCTGGTGATCTCGTTGGCGGTCATCCTCGGCATCAGAGTTTCAAGCGCCCCTCCCTGACGTCGGTCCAGCGTTTCAAGGTGAGCGGCTCGTAGCCGGCCGCGGTGCGAACGTAGAGCGGGTCGCGGACCGTGGCGGGGTCGACGCCTTCGTTCCTGAGGTCATTCTTTTGGATCTTGAACGTTCCGGTCTTCGCCAGGCCGCCCATCACACGGACGAACCGCGGTTGCGCGTAGGTCGGAAGCTCCGAAACGACATCCCAAAACCGGTGCGGGTCGAACTCGGCCGAGGGAACCACCGCGGCAAGACCCGCTTGGCCGTCCATGTTTGGAACGGGCACCCCGATCACGGTTGCTTCGTCGATCCCGTCATCGTGCGTGATGACATCCGCGACCTCGGCGGTGGACACGTTTTCGCCTTTCCATCGAAAAGTGTCGCCGATTCGGTCGACGAAGTAATAGAATCCGTCAGCATCGCGACGAAGCAGGTCACCCGAACGGAAGTACTGGTCGCCCTTTTTGAGCACGTCATGAAGCAGCTTCTTCTGCGTCGCCGCTTCATCGGTGTAGCCCCGGTACTCGAGCCCTCCCGTGGAAACCCTCGGCACACGAATGAGCAGCTCACCAACTTCGTCGTTGCCGCACGGGATGCAGAAGCCCTTTGCGTTGCGAAGGTGTTGGTCGAGGCCGACGTCGTACTGGACGATCCGTAGCCAGCCGGCGAGGCCTCCGAGTGGGACGCGGCCCACCGACCCCTCGCGCCCGCTGATGTTGGCGATGAAGCCCGGGGCTTCGGTTGCGCCGTAGAACTCGCGGATGTTCTCGATGCCGAATCGCGCTTTGAAACTCGGCCAGATGTCGGGGCGGAGCCCGTTGCCGACGGCGACTCGTACGGGATTGGGCAGCTCCTTCGGATGCGGTGGCGAGTTGACGAGATAGCGACAAAGCTCCCCGATGTAGAGAATCGCCGTCGCTTTGTAGCGATGGACGTCATCCCAAAACGCGCTCGCGCTGAATGAGGCGCGCAACGCCATCGGGACGCGCGCGATCATCGCTGCCGACGCGCCCAGGAGGAGCCCGTTCGCATGATAGAGCGGAAGCACGCAGTAGAGCTTGTCCCCCGGGCGGAAACCGTACATCAGCGGCCCGAAGCCTGCGCCGGCGAGGATTGCCCGAGCGTGTGAGACTCGGCATGGCTTGGGCAGGCCTGTCGTTCCGGACGTGTAAATGTAGACGAAATCGTCCTCTGCCTTGACCGGGGCGGGGGGGTAGGCCGCGGCCGGCGCGTCGGCAACAAGACCTGCGTACGGGTTCTCGTCGAACACGAGAATGTGGTGCAGCGATTGGCACAGCTCTTTGCAATCGCGGAGCCCCGGCTCGAGGGTGTGGCTCACGAGAACGACCTTCGCTTTCGACACCTCGACGGCATGGGATAGTGGGCGGCCGCCAAGATTGGTGTTCAGTAGGGCCGCGGTGGCGCCGACGCGTGAAATACCGAGCACCGAGGCGATGTAGAAAGGTGAGTTCTCTGCGAGAAGCGCGACGACGTCTCCGCGTTTGACGCCGGCGGCCGCCAACACATGCGCGACCCGCGAGCTCGCATTCGCGAGCTCGGACCAGGTAAGATGTTCGTGCTCCGTTTCATACGCGAGGTCATGGGGCGCTTCTTGCGCGTTCTTCAGCGCCACGTGAAGAAGGCTGTCGATTTGCCTGAGTCGCGTCCGGAGCAACCAGGGCGCGGTTTCCTTCAAGGCTTTCGGCCCGAAACGCAGCTCCGCCATCACCGAAGACCGCCAGGATGACGAGGCCAAGCGCGAAAACATGTCGGGAAGTGTACGCGCTCCAAACCTAGATTCGAGACGTTTTTTTCGGGTTCGTGTGGTACAAGGACCGGCCCGTGCCGACGTGGACCGACATCAAGGATCACGCGAGGTCCAGTTACAAGCTGGCCGAGGAGCACGACCACAGCTTCAAGGTCGTCTTCGCATACCCGGGCAACCGTCTTCAGGCCGTGATCGTGTCTCACTATCAGGCCATGGGTCGCTCCTGGGTCGACTTTTCGTCGGCTTGTTGTCGAGCCGATCGAATCGATCCGGAGGCCGCGCTTCAACAGAGCTTCAACCTGGCGGTCGGCTCCCTGTGCTTGGATGGCGATGTGTACGTCGTTCGCCACACGGCGATGGCAGACCACATGCACCTCGCCGATCTCGAGGTGTCGATGCACGCTGTCGCCCGTGCCGCAGACCAGATCGAACAGTCGTTGCCCCTATACGAGCCGGCTTCTGATAGGCTCCCGGACGTGGGAGACGTCGAACAGGAGCGCGCCTAGTTTGCCTTTCGCGGTCGAGATTTCGCGGTTCTTGGGCGTGTTCACCCTTTTGATGGGGGTTTGGGGCGTTATCGCGCCCGCGCGCCTCGCGGAGCTCGTGGCTCGTTTTGGCTCCAAGGGCGGGCTCTGGTTTGCGGCGGGGCTCCGTTTGGTTTTCGGGCTCGCGTTGTGGTTTGCGGCCCCGGCTTCGCGCGCGCCGCTCCTGCTTCAGGTCCTTGGCGTAGCTGCCCTGATCGCCGCCGTGGTCCTCCCTTTCATGGGCGTCGACCGATTCAAGCGCCTCATCGACTGGTGGACGGCGCTCGCCCCTAACGCGATGCGCTTCAACTCCCTCTTTGCCGTCGCGGTTGGGGCCGCCATCCTTTGGGCGCTCCTTCCCGTGGCTAGCTGATAGAAGGCCTGCACCATGCCTCCGCTCGAGGTCAGCGCTTGGGACTTGGCGATCCTAGTTGGCTACGTCGTGCTCACGCGGGTCGCGTTCGGATGGTTCTTCGCTCGCAGGATCCGCGGCGAGGGCGCCGAGGGTTTCTTTCTCGCGGGCCACCGGATGCGCTGGCCCATCATCGGGCTCTCTTTCTACGTCTCGAACATGGGAGGCAGCAGTTTCGTCGGCCTGCCCGGAGCCGGTTACCAACACGGCATCAGCGTCTTTCACTACGAGTGGATGCCGGCGCTGCTCTTGATCCTTTTCGCGGTGTTCTTTCTTCCGGTGTTCTTACGCGCTCGCATTTACACGGCGCCTCAGTATCTAGAACAGCGATTCGGGCGCGCGCCAAGGCTTGCGTTTTCAGCGATGCTCTTGTTGACGAGCATGCTCGTCGATGCGCCCGGCTCGCTCTACGCGGGCGCAATGGTCCTCAAAACGCTGCTTCCGGGCGTGTCGATATGGATTACAATCACGGTGGCCGCTGTCGCCGCGGGTGTGTACATCACCTTTGGTGGCCTCGGCGCCGTAGTGGCCAACGACGCCCTGCAGGCGCTCTTGATTCTCGCCGGTGGCATCGTGATCTCGGCTCTCGCCTGGCAGGCGGTTCCATCGTGGGATGCAGTCGCCGAAGCCGCGAAGCCCGGTGCGCTGAATCTCATGCAGCCCGCCAGTGATCCGGTCATGCCTTGGCCCGGGATTGCCGGGGTGTTCATCGTCGGCATGTACTTTTGGTGTACCAACCAGTTCATCATCCAACGCGCGCTCGGTGCACAAACGATCGACGACGGGCGCTGGGGTGCGCTCTTTGCGGGGCTGCTCAAGCTGCCCAATCTCTTCATCTTGATCTTGCCCGGTGTCTTCGCGACCGTCCTGTACCCCAACCTCGAGAACCCCGACATGGTGTTTCCGATGTTGGCCTTCGATCTTCTTCCGATTGGTCTACGCGGTTTCATGCTCGCGGTGCTCGCGGCGGCCATGCTCTCGAGCCTCGAGGCGATCCTTCACTCGGCTTCGACTCTGTTCACGATGGACTTCGTGCAGACCGCGCGCCCCGACATGGACACCCAGCGGCTCGCGCGATTGGGCCGCGGCGCGATTCTCGTATTCATGGTCTTCGCCGTCGTTTGGACGCCACAGATTTCGCGCTTCCCGACGCTCTGGCAATACCTCCAATCGATTCTTTCGTATTTGACGCCGCCGGTGGTTGCGGTGTTCCTACTCGGCCTGTTCTGGCGCCGAGCCAATGGAGCAGGCGCGCTCGCAGGCCTCGCCGTTGGCGTGCCTCTGGGGGTTCTTGCGTGGATCTCGGTCGAGTTGCTGTCCCTGTTCGAGCTTCAGTATCTGTACGCCGCGCTGCTGATGTTCGGCGTGGGCATCCTGCTGGTCGTCGGGGTCAGTCTTCTCACGCCGGCACCCGCGGCTAGCGAGGTCGAGCCACATCTCTGGCGCGCGACGGATGCGGCCGTCGCGCCCGGCGAGGTTTGGTACCGGGACTACCGGCTCCAGGCCGCGGCGCTCGCAGCAATCACGCTCGCGCTGGTCGCCTGGTGGTGGGGACTAGTAGCCCGTGCCGCCGAATCGGTCCGTATCGCCGCGATAGATGAAACCGATGAAGGGCTCGGCCCACCACTGCCGGCGCTCGAAGAAATCACGTGTGCCACTCATCGAGTACTGAAACCCGACGTCCAGGAATATCGAGCCTTTGAGGTGTATCCCGAGGCCGGCCTTGCCGCTGAAGCCAGGTGCGAATTGCCCGCGACTGTCCTCGCGGCAGTAGTACCAGCCGCAGCCTCTGCCGATCGCTGCGAAGCTCCAGAGGTTCGCGTCGAATGACCCCGTGACGTACGGAAGGACCGCGTCGAACAATGGAACTTGGAATCGAATGCCGGGCGAGAACGACAAACGCACCAGCGGCTCGAGTCCCGAGGGATTGAGGGCACCCGGAATATTGTTCGTGTTGATCGGCGTCCACTGGAGACCGAAAGCAAAATCGAACACCATCCAACCGATGTCGAATCCCGCCCAGCCCGTGAAGCTCGCACCCGGCCTGACGATCTCGTGGTCGACGTTGAAGAAGACCGGCACACCAACCTCGACCCCGCCTTGAAACCGAAGCGCAACGCGTCGGTCCTGAGCCGAGGCGGACGAAGCGAAAAGGCAGACGGCCAGGGCTATCCACAGGGGCGACAGGCGAGCATGCACGGGGCGGACCTTACGTCAGGGGTCGTGCTCGTGCCACCCCGTAAAGTCGATGCTGCGCATCGCCCACGGGGCTAGTTGCCGCCGTAAAACGACTCCGTCGCCACGGGGCAAGGCGCCAGCGAAGCCCCGTGGACGTCGCGAAGCGGCGTCTCTACGGGGTGGCAGTGTCAGCGTGACGCGTGGGTGTTGATCCAGGTTGGGAAGCTCTGGTATCCGACTTCTTCGTGTCGCTGTTCGATTCGGTCAGCCAGCGTCCTCATGGCATCCACCGACATCGCGGCGCCGGCAGCGGCTTGTTTGGCAACAGCGTCGACGTCTGCCGAGACGCGGTCCGGCGTTTCCACCGGCTCGTCCCCAACGCCCAAGTACGCCGCCACCACCTTCTCGACGATCTCGATCGCGTTGGCCCTGCTGTCTCTGATGTTCCCTTTGCCCGTCAGTACGTTACCTAGTCCGAACACGCCGGGCAGGCCGTGAACCTCGCCCGTGTCCCAGCTGTCGTAGTAGTAGAGCTCACCTTTGGTCGGGATGCCTTCGATGGGCCTGGGGATGCTGCCGATCGAGCTGATCACCATGGGCGCGTCCACGTCGAACTCGCTGCCCTCCAGGCCGCGCACTCTGCCGTCGACGACTTCGGTCTTCTGAAACCGAATCCCCGTCAAACGGTCGCCCTCGACTATCGTATGGAACGGCCGGGAGAGCTCTTCGAACTTGACGAAGTACTTGCGGATGACCCGGTCCATGATTTTGACGCGGGCGTTTTGGAGCTTGGCCAATTGCTCGGGAGTCGGGTTGTCTGCGCTTGCAAGCGGCATGTCTTCTTTGCGGCGCCGGTAGTAGAGCGTGCAGCCTTTCACCCCGAGCTCTTCGGCACGGAGACCGAGTGCTTCGAGCGTTCGTGGAATGCCCTTGATTTCCATCTCCACGATGTCGACTTCGATGTCGCGTGCTCGTAGCGCGCGAGCGTAGAGCTCCAAATTGACGATCTTCACTACGTCGATGGACGCGAGGCCTCCGCCGACGACGATCGTCTCATCGGGAATCTCGAAGACCGGCCCGTCGTAGCCCTCATCATCGTAGTGATTGAACCAATACACGAGCTCGTTCTGGTACACGAGGCCGCGCCCCTCATAGGCATCGGCGCCTTCGACCGGTAGTCGGCGGTCACGCCAAGCGCCGTTTGCGAGCACCACCGCACTGAACCCGATCTCGCGGTAAAGCTCGTCCCATGGGAGAGCCGTTCCGATCTCCGTGTTCGGGACGAAGATGACCGCGTCGCTACCGAGGTTGTCGTTGATCTTCACATACTCTTTGTCACGCAGCTTTTCGTGCCAGCGTGGCAGGCCATCTTCGATCTTTCCGTACGGCCGGGCGCCCTGCTCGAACACCACGGGGATCGCACCTCGCGCGGCGCAGGCGGCTGCCGCTTCCGACCCTGCGACGGCTCCCCCGATGATCGCCACCACGAGCTTCGGCTCCGTCGCGTCCCTCAAAGCTTGGACCGCATTCACGAGGCCCGATCTAGCCCGATTCGAGAGCCAGAACAACCACGGGACTAGATGAAACGGGATGTTCCGCGGACGCCCGTGCTCTGCAAGTCGTCGCTGAACTGATACTCGGGATCGAGCAGGTCGTTGATGCGGTCCATGACGAGATCCACCGCGCCTTGAAACTTGTCGCGATACTTCTGCTCGGCCTCTGCAGAGAATGGCGCGTAGTCTTCGTGGATGTGGAAGTCCGCGAGCTCGTCGTAGGGGATCGGATCACCAATTCGATAGACGATCGTCCCCGCCTTCCCGATTGGCAGCGAGCCGGTGTAGACGTGGTCGCAGCCGTTGCAGCCGATGGGCACGATGGTCTTTCTATGGCGGAGGGCGACTTCCATCATTCCGATCCGGCCGCGGGGGAGGCGAATCGACCGCGTGCCCTGTGGGAAAACCAGCAGATCGAGACCGAGCTCGAACGAGCGCTCGTTGAGCCTGACGAACTCAGCCATCATTGCGGTGAACACTCGATTGATGCTGACGGCATACGTGGACAGTCGCGGGTCGAAGTCCAAGCCGAGAATATTGCGTGGGGACTCGAAGAGCTCGGTCGGGATCGCCGAGATGTCGACGGTGCTCGAGTCCTCGCCAGGCGTAGCATCCTTGTTCACTAGCGCCCGAAGCGTCTCGTATTCAGCTTGGCTTGGCCGTCTGCCGATCGTCAGCGCGAAGTCCTTGGTGATGATGTAGCCGCGCGATACCGTCGGAAGGTTGCTGGTGAGCTCCATGAACGTCGCGACGATCGGGCTTTCGTAGTACTTCCCCTTCACCCAAACCGTGATGTAGCGCTCTTTGAGCTTCCACATCTTGTACATGAAGGGGAAGTAGTTGAAGCGGTCGGTGTGGTTCATCGCATAGATGACCGGCTCGTTCGGTATCTTTTCGATTCCTTCGATGCGGATGTCGATGCCCGGCAGGAAGTTGTAGTTCGGCATGAGCACCGCGTGGCCGAAAAACACCTGGCCGATCGGGCGTTTCATCAGCCGGATCCGTTTGAGTCGCGGAAGGTCGAGCATCGGACGGTGACGATGTGCTCAGAAGCAAGCCTTCTGTCAATTCGCGATCCGCGAGCGGTATTCCCGCCGTGCGAGGATGGGCCGGATGAGGTCCGGCTGACTTTTCCGCGGGGAGTGCTACAAAAACCATTACGCCCAAGGTATCAATAAGGATACCAAGGAAACTGGCGAGCCGTTGCGAGAGGACTTAGGTTGCGGCGAAACGAAAAAAGGAGACTGAGTGGCGAGAAGAAGCCCAAGAGGTAGGAAAAAGAAGTTCGAGCGCAATTTCGAGCAGGAAGACAAGCGTGACGACCACATCAAGCTCAACGGCGTGGTGAGTCAGGTCTACGCTGGCGGCCAGTTCGAAGTGACGACCGAATCCGGCGCTGCGGTGCGCGCGCAGCTTTGCGGCCGGATGCGGAAGTTCAGGATCCGAGTGATCCTAGGTGACCGTGTAACGGTGGCGCTGTCCCCGTATGACCTCACGCACGGCATGATCGTGTTTCGCGACAAGTAGCGCTCACCGTGTACGAAGGAGCGTTCCGCATCCTGAAAGCACTTGGCAATGGTCGGTCGCTGTCTCGGGACGACGTCGACCACATCGCAGGTGAAGCATCTTCCGTCGTTCGAGAAGTGACGGAACGCTACGCCAAGTGGTTCGAAATCGACGAGGGTCGGATTCGCTGCTCGGACCGCGGGCTGGCAGCATTGGCCAGGGAGCTCGTGGCCCGCGGGGCAGGCGAGGCCCGTGAGTCATCGTGGCGCGAGGCATATGAAGCGATCGCTTCCGAGCGCAGCGCGCCGAAACGCGCGCTCGACCAAATCTTCATCACTTCGGACACGGCCGTCCGACGCGCGGAGCTCTTGATCGCGGCTGGCGAGCACCAGCGAGGACTGGTGTTCCTCGGTGACGACGACCTCACGAGTGCTGCCCTGCAGCTCGCGGGCGCTGGTCGTAAGGTGACAGCGCTCGATACCGACGATGAAATTCTCGGGATCTTGGCGCGCAACGCTGCGGAGCGGGGCTGGGAGCACGAGACGGTACGTCACGACCTTCGGCAGTCGATCCCGAAGGCGATGCGCGCGCGCTACGGCGCGGTCTTCACCGACCCGCCGTATGCCCTCGAAGGTTTTCGGCTTTTCGTGAGCCGAGCGGCCGAGATGCTGAAACCCGATGGCAGGCTCTACGTCTGCTTCGGCCACAGTCGACGCGCGAGCGAAAGAGGCCTGCAAAAGCAGCGTGTGCTCGCCGACGCAGGCTTCCTCGTCGAGGCGGTTTTCCCAGATTTCAACGCGTACCAAGGAGCGGAAGCGATCGGCTCGCGAAGCGCACTGTGGCGGTGCCGGGTAACGCCCGAGACG
>JABDJF010000574.1 GCA_013002645.1 Myxococcales bacterium | reverse complement strand
GCGCTCGGCGAAGATCTCGCCAATCACCTTCTTGTTGCGGTCGTATACCCGCGTGGTCTGCGGGGGGGTGTAGTCGCGCAGGGAGCTCACAGACGGCAGGTCGCGGCTGAAGTATGCGTAGGCCCCCAAGACGACCAGCGCGCCGACGATTAGCGCTGCGCCAATCAGCTTGGGCAAGAGCGAGAGGTTGCTCGTTTGACGCTTCTTGCGCTTGGCCCCCTTACGCTTCTTTTTCTGGGTTTGCTTGCCTGCCATCTGGTCCGCCGGCGCCTATAGCATCCCCTGCTCGGCGCCTTCTCCCCTAATTCACGACAGTCGGGTCCGCTCAATCATTCCCGCGAAACTTGTCGATGATTTGGTCCGGATTCTTCACGGAATTCATCAGGAATCTAGCCTCGAGCTCCCGTTCTCGAGCCGCGGGCAGGGCCCTTCGCCCGTCTCGAGCAAGTGTCTGCATCGTGATCGCGGCTGCGACCGAGATATTGAGGCTTTCGACGAAGCCCCGCATCGGAATCGAAAACGTCCCATCCGCCAGCGCTCGCGTCTCTTCGGACACCCCGCGGTGCTCGTTCCCAAACACCACGGCCAATCGCTTGATCGGGCGTAGGTCGTCCAGGTCGCGGTCACCTCCCATCGCTGCGACGTAGATCGAATAGCCGTCTCGTTTCAGGCGCCGCGCACAGGCTTCGGCGCTTTCATACCGGATGACGTCCAGCCAGCGCTGCGTGCCCTTCGATACGCCTCTGGAGGCCTTGAATCCATGCTCGCCAACGATCACATGGACCGTCTGAATGCCAAACGCATCCGCGCTTCGCAGTACCGCGCTGGAGTTGTGCGGGTCGGAAACTCGGTCGAGCACCAGAACCAGGTCGTCGGTGCGGGCGCGAACGACATCGGAGATCCGTTGAAGACGTTCGGCCGTCACGACCGGCGACAGGGCTTCGATCACCAAATCCGCCGGCTCGCCGAGCGGCGGTGGTCCCTCGATCTCAATTACGTCTGGATCGTCTGCACGCACCTATTGGGTGGTCTTTTTCGGGTCGACGATGACACCAACGACCAGCGTCCCGCCTTGATAGGTCTGCCCTGCGACGAAGAAAGGATCACCCGCGGAGGCCACGACCTGCAAGAGCGGCAGATAGTCCGACTTGTCGGGCCGGTTGATGGCGGCCTTCACCTTGTAGCGTCCATCGGGCATGACCCGAAGCAGCGTGAGCTTCACCCTCCGGCCGTTCGGCAACGAAACCAGCGCGTCTTTTCCGGGGACGAGCGTCAGCTTGGGCCGGGACAAGATCTGCATCGAACGAAACGAATTGAACGGAGGCCTCCGCAGCGCGGTCAGCTTCTTCAGCTGTGGGTCGATTTTGCCAGGCTCTTCTTTGGCCAGGACGACCAGCACTTCAGCGGGAACCTTCGAGACGGTCACCGCTCGGTCCGACCGCGCCAAGGAGCTGCCTTGTGCGTAAGCCGTCGAAGCGCCGAGCAGGACACCGAGCAGCAGCAAATGTCGAATGAGCGTCATGGAAGCCCCACCTCTTCGTCATCGATCCAAACCACAGCCAAAGATTCCCCTGCGCCACCCTCGACCTCGAAGATCGTCCCGGTGTTCGCACCGAAATCGACTTCGAGTACCTCGGACCCACGTGCGATGTCTGGAGGTCCGCTCTGGGGGTCGCTCCCCGGAGAAGCGACCACCGTCAAGAAGATCGCCGCCGCGGCCGCAAATCCGATGGCCGCTGCGCCCCAGACCCGGCGCTCTCGGCCGCCGGGAACCTCGCGGATGGCAGGCGGCGGCACGGGGCGATCGATCGGGATGACCGGCGCGCTCAGGTCGGCCTCGATCCGCGCGAAGAGCGCATCAGAATCGATCTGACCGGCCCAGTCGGCCGAAACGCTTTTCATGGCGACGCGAAGTTGCTCCCATTCCCGCAGCTGGGCGGAACCTTCGGGCGAGGCTTCGAGGCTACGGCGCACTGCGGCCTCCTCTTCAGGAGCAAGCTCTCCGTCGAAGAACATCTGAAGCTTCTCGTCTTCTATCTTTGCGCTCTCCATGTCTAGTCCTCGGAACCGGCCTCTCCCGAAAGATAAGGCGCCAGCGCGGCCTGCATCTTCTTTCTGGCGTGAAACAAGCGGCTCATCACGGTGCCTTTGGGAACTTCCAGCGCTTCAGCCATCTCCTCGTAGCTCATGCCCTCGACTTCTCGGAGGATGATTACCGCGCGGTGGTGCTCCGGCAACTCCTGCAAGGCGGCTTGGATCGCGCCGCCAAGCTCTCGGCTCAGTGCTGCCTTGCCGGGGTTGGCGTTGGTCACTCTCGGCACCAGCGCTCCGTCGCCGGCGACCTCGCTCTCCTCGTGCAAGGCCCGTTCGTCGAAATCCAGGTTCTTTCTCCTGCTGGTGCGCCTGACGTGGTCAATCGAGACATTCATGACGATGCGATAGAGCCAGGTGTAGAAGCTCGAGCTCCCTTGAAACTTGTGGATGTTCTTGTGTACCTTGACGAATGCCTCTTGAACGGCATCCAAGGCGTCATCCTCGTTCTTGACCACACCCATGGCCACCGCGAACGCGCGTCGATGATACTTGTCGAAAAGCGCTCGAAAAGCGGCTGTATCTCCTGCTTGTACCCGTTGTACCAGGTCATGATCGCCCTTTGCGGAGGAACCGGTTGGGGCCTCCTTGGTTTTGGACGCATTGGACAGCGGTTGATTCACCCAAGATCCTCGACGTTTTCAAGGGGTTAGTCGCCGTCGCGACCCACCGACGATCTCTACGCGCAAAACGATGGGAAGGCCAGCTTCCGGCCCCCCATCATCCTTGGAATCCCGGTTTTTAGCTGGTTTTCCGGAGGCATGCAGCTAGGTTCCGCGAGTGCTGGACCTCAGCTCTCTGAATTCCCGTCAGCGCGAGGCAGTCATTCACGAGGGGGGACCACTCGTGGTCTTTGCGGGCGCCGGAAGTGGCAAGACCCGCGTCATCACGTTTCGCGTCGCGCAACTCATTGCCGCGCACGACGTGGCGCCGTGGAGGATCCTCGCGGTCACATTCACCAACAAGGCTGCGGGTGAGATGCGGGAGCGCCTTTTGCGCCTGCTTGGTGAGCAGGGCGCGGCGGTTCAAGTTGGCACGTTCCACGCGACCTGCGCCCGACTGCTCCGGCGACACGGAGAGAGCTCCGGCGTCAGCAAGGATTTCACGATCTATGATGACCAGGATCAACAGGCTCTGGTCAAACGTGTCCTTCGCGATCTAGGACTCGACGAGAAGCGCTACCAACCCAAGGCAATAGCGGGTCGCATCAACCGTGCGAAGCAAGAGGTTCAGGGGCCGGACGAGATCGACACCTCCGACGCATGGTCGGAGGTTGTTCGACGCGTCTACATCACCTACGAGGAGCGGCTTCGACTCGCCAACGCGCTCGATTTCGGCGATTTGATCTACCGCACAGTACGCGCGCTCGAATCGGACCAGACGTTTCGCGAGGTAGTGGCCGGCCGGTTCTCGCACGTTCTCGTCGACGAGTTCCAGGACACCAATCACGCGCAGTTTCGGCTCGTCCGCTTGCTTTCGGAGGGGCACCGAAACCTCTGCGTCGTGGGAGACGACGATCAGAGCATCTACCGCTGGCGAGGCGCCGACCGCCGCAACATCCTCGACTTTCGAGCGTCTTTTCCCGATGCGACGCTGGTCAAGCTCGAGCAGAACTACCGCTCGACCCAGCGCATCCTGCGCGCGGCCAACACCGTGATTGCCCGGAACACCGACCGCGAGCCCAAAGAGCTCTGGACCGATAATCCCGAGGGCGATGCGATTCTGGTCGTGCGCACAATGGACGAGCGTGACGAGGCGCGGCTGGTGCTTCGAGGCATCCGTGAGCTTTCGACTCGAGGCCATCGGTTATCGGACGTCGCGGTTTTTTATCGAACGCACGCGCAGTCGCGAGTGATCGAAGAGTCGCTCCGAAGCGCCAACATCGGCTACCGCATCGTCGGTGGAATGCGCTTCTACGATCGCGCCGAGGTCAAAGACCTGCTCGCCTACCTGCGCGTGATGACCAACCCGGCGGACGACATGAGTTTGCTTCGAATCATCAATACGCCTCCGCGGGGGATTGGAAAGAGCACGATCACGCGCATTCTAGACTCGGCGGCGCAGTACGGACAGGGCCTGACCGAACTGCTCGACGATGATGCGACGTTGGCCCAATTCGGAACCGCAGCACGAAAGCGTCTCGGCGCCTTTCGTGGTCTCATGGCCGGTCTGCGGGAAACCGCAGCGTCTGGAGCACCCCTCGGTGAAATCGGCGCGGAGCTGGTTCATCGAAGCGGCTACGCCGAGATGCTTCAGCATGACGACACGCCCGAAGCGGATGCGCGGTTCCAGAACGTTCAAGAGCTCGTGGCGTCCATGGACGAGTTCCAACGGGAGCGTCCTGACTCCACCCTTGCCGAGTTTCTAGAGAACGTGACGCTCCAGACGTCCGCCGACGAGCAGGTTGGTGGCGACCGGGTGACCTTGATGACGGTGCACGCCGCCAAGGGCCTGGAGTTCCCGGTTGTGATGGTCACAGGCCTCGAAGAGCAGGTGTTTCCGTTCAAGGGGATCGATCCCTGGGAAGATCCCGAGGAGCTCGAGGAGGAGCGGCGCCTCGCCTACGTCGCCTTCACGCGCGCCGAGCAGCGGCTGGTGCTCAGCTTTGCCGCGGTGCGAAGGATCTTCGGTCAGCAGCGCGTTGGCATTCCTTCGCGGTTTCTGACCGAGCTTCCCGGAGCGGATATCGAGTGGATCGGCGCAAGGTCGAGCTCACCGTCGCCGCCGTCTGTGACCGAGGAGCGCCACCATGAACCGACCGAAAGCTACGTCGACTACAGCGAAGGATCCGACCTCTCGGATCTCGAAGGGCTGCGGCGTGGTGTGCAGGTACGGCACCCAAAGTTTGGGGTAGGGGAGGTGCGGGAGGTGATGCAAGGCTCCCCGCCACGCGTGTCGGTGCGGTTCGCAGGCTGGGGCACGCGTACGATCATCGCGTCGTATCTGGAACCGGCCTAGGGGTCGGTGGCAGTGGGGGTGGGCGGGGCGGTTCAATCAAAACGGACCACGCCTCGGTTCCTGCAACCCCCCCCACCACACCCGCGGCAGCACCCGCGCTCATTGGGTTTTCGCGGTGGGGCTCGCAAGC
>JABDJF010000543.1 GCA_013002645.1 Myxococcales bacterium | reverse complement strand
ATGCTGGTTCTCGCAGTCGCGGGCTCCCTCCTGGCCGCGAGCGGCGAAGCCCAGGTCTATTACAGCGTACGCGGTCTTCTCGCCGAGCAGTTCCGCCAGTCCGAGCTAGTCGACTTCCAGCGTATTCAGCTCTCCGACAAAGATCGCGAGCTGCTGGGGAGGCGACTCGGGCAGAAGCTCGAAAAGGGAGAGTACATCTTCTACGTCGCGCACTCGGGCGACCAAGTCGACGGTTACGCGCTTTTCGATCGTGAGATCGGTCAGCATGAGTACATCGACTTCGCGACGTTCTTCGATGGAGAGGGCCGAGTGACGCGGGTCGAGGTGGTTGCGTACCGCGAGCCCTACGGCGAAGGGATTCGGTCCAAGCGGTTTCGTAAACAATTCGTCGGAAAGGAAGCGGCGAGCGGCTTTCGACCCGGTCACGACATCGACGTCATCTCCGGTGCAACGCTTTCCGCGCACGCAATGGCCAAAGCCGTGAAGCGTGCAACCTTGCTGCTGCACGACGCGGTGCTCACGTCCTCGTAGCTCGAACCATGCAGGACTTCACTCGACCTTCAGGCAGGCTTCGCGCCCTACCCCTTGGCGCACGCGCGGTCTACACGGTGTTCCTGATGTTCACTCTCGTCGGCTTGGCGCTCACGATCTTGTTGACACATGACATGGTAGGGCTCGATCTAGGCGGTGCAGATGGTTACTACGGAGGCGAGGCGCCGACCGTGGACGAGCCGAACACCCGTGGAGGCCCGGCTCTGGTGCTTCCCCCTGACGGCGAGAACCTGGCGGCGTTCGAACCGATGCCTCGTCGGAAGCTCTTGGAGATCACGCACTTTCATTTGTTTTCGATGCCGGTGTACCTGCTGATCCTGAGCCACATGTACATGCTCTCCCGGTCGCGGAAGGAGTCGAAGATCGCATGGGTCGCGATGGGTTCGTTTGGGACCGTGCTCCACATCGCAGCGCCCTGGCTGGTCGCGCATGGCTACGCCGGCTCGGTGCTGGTCTACGCCCTGTCCGGCTTGCTTCTTCTCGTCAGCTATCTGGTGATGAGCGTCGTGCCGATTTGGGAGATGTGGCGCCGCTAGGCACTCGCGGCGAGCATGCTAAGAACCAGCGGTGGCTGAAGAGGGCAAGTCTGGGAAGCGTGTCGTTGGGGTCTTGTTGGCGCTGGTTTTGGCGGCCGGCCTCATCGCGTGGTTCGGCGCCACGCGTCTGGAGAACAACAGCCGTGCCGTCCAAGAGCTCGAAAGCGCTTCGGTCTTGAGCGAGGGTGTCCTCTATGAAGCGCAGGCGGGCGACCCCGGCTTCGTCATCGCCAAGGACGTCGGCTCGGGCAAAGAGCTCTGGCGGGCCGAGCTCGGGAGTGTGACCAGCAAACCGGCCGTCACAGTCACCGAAGGCGGCATTGAAGTGCAGATCGCTGGAACGCCTTGGATGACGCTCGACCGCACGACCGGCGAGCCCTTGGAATGACGGGCGCCCGCCAGTTCAATTGTCAGTGGAGCGCAATCGACTGCCAACGCCCACGCTTCCACATCAGGGCAAATGTGAGCGACTGCAGGCCGCGGTAAACCACCTGCACGGCAAATACCACGACGAGGCCGAGGCCCATCACCGGACCGAAGAGGTAGACGAGCGGCAAGAAGATGAGCCACTGAAAACCGGTGGCGATGAACATCACTCGCTTGACGTCGCCGGCGCCCATGAGAGCGTTCATCAGAACCATCCCGACGGCATCGAAGAAGAGAAACGCGGCCACGAGCCGAAGTGGATTCTTCGCGAGCGCGAGGGTCGCCGGCTCGTGGATGAAACCGCTCAAGATCCACTCTGGCACGAGCACCGCTGGAAGGCTGAGTGCCCCAACCACCAAGATCGCCATCTTGGTGACGTCCCATCCCCACTGCTTGGCGTCGTCCGGGTCACCACGACCAAGCGACTGACCGGCGAGTGACGCCGCAGCCAGCCCGAATCCGATGCCGGGCAAGATGCCCACGAGGATGAGGTCGATGATGACCTTGGTCGCCGCGAGCTCTGGCGTCC
This sequence comes from Myxococcales bacterium, assembly GCA_013002645.1. Taxonomy (GTDB): domain Bacteria; phylum Myxococcota_A; class Polyangia; order Polyangiales; family Houyiibacteriaceae; genus SG8-38. The sequence continues at coordinate 6,911 of JABDJF010000543.1, read as the reverse complement.
CAATGCGGGCGACGAGCATGAGGAAGACCGTCATGCCCGCGGCAAAGAAGAACTGCTGGAGGCCGGCGGGGGCCGCCAATCGAACGATGGTCGACATGGTCGCGCGGTCGGGTAGACCTCGAAGGAACCCGGCGTCGCGCGCATAGCTGCGACCGAGTATGAAGTAGGACGCGGTTCCAAAGACGGTCGCGATGGCCGAGGCGACGCCGGCACCCATCGCGCCCAGCTCCGGTGCGCCGAGGTTTCCGAAAATCAGCATCCAGTTGAGAAAGATGTTGACCACATGCATCGTGATGAGCGTGCGCATGTAGAGAATCGACTTGTCGACCGCATTCCAATACCCGCGAAATGCGAAATTCATACCCATGGCAAACATCGCGAAAAGCCGGGCTCGTAGGTAGGGCACGCCTTGCTCGACGACCGCCGCGTCGCTGGTGAGCACGGGAAAGTACTCCGGGGCGAACGTGATGAGGGTCGCGGACCACGGGACTGCGACGATCAGCGCGAGCAGCAAACCCCCGTTGAGCGGGATCGCCGTCTCGCTGAGGCGCCCTTCCCCAACGCGACGCGCGGCCATCGCCTGGACCCCAGCGGACAGGCCCAAAATGAATGCGGAGAAGAGAAAATTCGCAAAGCCGCCGAGACCAACGCCGGCAAGAGCCGCGTCGCCGAGCGTGCCGACCATCGCGGTATCGACGAGGTTGAGCACGTTCTGCGAAAGCATTCCGCCTATGATCGGAAGCGCCAGCCCGAGGATTCTCCGCCTGCGCACAGGAGGCACACCCAGGACGTGCACGTCTGGCTGTGCCCCATCACCCACGGCCCGACTCTAGAACTGGCGCGTGCCGCGGCAAGTTAGCGGGGCGCCATACGAATGGAACCGTCGAGGCGGATCACCTCGCCGTTGAGGTAGCTGTTTTCGACGATGTGGCAGGCAAGCGCACCGAACTCCGCCGGACGGCCGAGCCGACTCGGGTGTGGGATCGTCGCAGCGAGAGCTGCGCGCATGTCATCCGGGAGCGCGGCCAGCAACGGTGTGTCGAAGGTGCCTGGGGCGATCGTGACGACGCGAATCTGCGCCTTGGAGAGGTCGCGTGCGGCCGGTAGGGTCAGGCCGACGATGCCGCCCTTCGAGGCCGAGTACGCCACTTGCCCGATCTGGCCGTCGAAGGCTGCCACCGAAGCAGTGTTGATGACGACGCCTCGCTCGCCGTCTTCGGGCTCGTTCTCAGCCATGGCCGAGGCGGCAAGACGGAGAACGTTGAAGGTGCCGATGAGATTGACCGAAATCACTTTCTGGAAGACGCCGAGGTCGTGCGGCGTGCCGTCCTTGCCAATCGTTCGCATGCCGAATCCGATCCCGGCACAGCTGATCGCGGCGCGGAGGGTGCCCATCGACGTCGCCTGCTCGACGGCAGCCTGTACTTCGTCGGCATTGCTGACGTCGGCCTGCGCATAAGTCGCTGCGTCACCGAGCTCGGCAGCTAGCTTCTTCCCGCGATCCGCATTGAGGTCGACGATGACCGCGCGCCCCCCTTGGCTCACGAGCTTGCGCACCGTCGCCTCGCCCAGGCCAGAAGCTCCGCCCGTCACCAATGCTACCGAACCAGCGATCTTCATCCCAACCTCCGGCCGCAGATGCTTGGTCGAAGCGAGGCTCGCGTCAAGCAGCTAGCGTGCAGGGCTGCCTGCGGCTAGAACCGGGCGCACTCACGCTGGGTAAGGGGACCAGTGCTCTTCAATAGCCTCGACTACATTCTGTTCTTGGGCGTTGCGGTCGCCGGGTTTTGGCTCCTGGCTCGCCATGCGCAGCTGCGGATCATCTTCATCTTCGTGGCGTCATGCCTGTTCTACATGGCATGGCACCCGGCCTACATCGTCCTCATCCTGGGGTCGACGGTCATCGACTACGTCGTCGGTCTTCGCATCCACGCGACCGAGGACCAAAGGAACCGAAAGCGCTGGCTCATCGTCAGCCTGGTTTCGAACCTCGGGCTCCTCGGACTGTTCAAGTACTTCAATTTCGCCTCGCAAGCGACAGCGGACGTGCTGGCTCTCTTCTTCGGCATCGAGATCCCCAACCCTCCGTTCCTAGACGTGCTGTTGCCCGTGGGCATCTCCTTCTACACGTTCCAAACGCTCAGCTACACGATCGACATCTACCGGCGCAAGCTCGAACCGACCCGCAATTTCTTCCAGTTCGCCTTCTTCGTGACGTACTTCCCGCAACTGGTCGCCGGCCCGATCGTCCGCGCCTCGCAGTTGCTCCCTCAGCTCCAGCGCAAGATCACGCTTCGCGACGAGCAGGTTACTCAGGGCCTCTTCCTGATCGCCACTGGCATGGTGAAAAAGGTCGCCATCGCCGACTACCTTTCGGTGAATCTAGTCGACCGCGTCTTCGATCAGCCGGAGCTGTACAGCGGAGCCGAAGTCGTTATCGCGCTCTACGGCTTCACGATGCAAATCTACTGCGACTTCTCGGGCTACACCGACGTCGCGCGCGGCTCAGCGAAGCTCATGGGCCTCGAGCTTCCAAGGAACTTCGACCGGCCGTATCAATCCGCGAGCCCTGCGGAATTTTGGCGCCGTTGGCACATGACGCTCTCGACCTGGCTCCGTGACTATCTCTATTTCCCGCTTGGCGGCTCCCGTGCCGGTCCGGTCCGCGCGTATTGGAACCTCTGGCTCACCATGTTTCTGATCGGCATCTGGCACGGCGCCTCATGGACCTTCGTTTTCTACGCCGTTCTGCAATCGATGGCGATGGTGATTCACAGGTTCTTCTACAGGCAGTCCGGCCGCAGTCGAGACACGATCGACAGTTGGCGACTCCACGCATTCAAGGTGTTCTGGGCACTGCAGTTCGTCGTCTTCTCACGCATCCTCTTTCGAGCGACGAGCCTTCAAAATGCCATGGACGTCACCGCTCGGCTCGGTTCGGGCACATTTTCGGTCGCCCAGATTTCGCTCGGTGTCTGGGCGATGCTGATCCTGACCTTCGCCGCTCACTATACGCCGAAGCGCTGGTTCGAATCGATCGAGCTCCGCTTCAAGTCCATGCCAGCGCCCGCCCAGGGCATCGCGCTCGCCGCCATCGGCTTCGTCTTGAGCGTCGTCGCAACGAGCGAAGTCGTTCCATACATCTACTTTCAGTTCTAATGCTCAAACGAACCCACGAACGGCTCACCCCTTTACAGCACCTGACCACGGTCGTCGTGTTCATGTTCGCGGCTTGCATGCTGACGTACCTGATCCCTCCAATCCAAGCCCTTCGACCTTGGATTCCAGGAGAGGAGGACGTTCCGATCGTGCGGCTCTTCAAGCGCTGGGGTGAAATCCCTGCCTTCGCCGGGCATGGAGGCTCATACCGATCAACGGCTGGCGAGGGCGCCGGGACCGAGCGCCTCGCCGAAGCGGTGGGCGAAACTGTAGCCGCAAACCTGGGCGCCAAACCGATCGTAGCGCCGCCGACCGGATCAAAGAACGGAGTAACGATCGACGCGTCGGAGTACGCGGGGATATCGATCCGAATCGAGGACCCGAGTGGGCGTGGCATGCGCGCGTTTTACGCGGCCCTCGAAAAGACTGCGCGGGCGGAGAAAGGCGCCATTACACGCGTCGGACATTACGGCGACTCGAGTATCGCCACCGACCTCATTACCTCGACCGTTCGTCAGAACTTGCAAGCGCGTTTCGGGGATGCGGGGCATGGGTTCGTGCTCGCGGCCAAGGGGTACATCCCCTACAAGCACCGGGGTGTGCTGCAGTCGTCCAACCCCGAATCCTGGGAGCTTCGCGAAGTCGTACGCCGACAGGATCGCGACGGCCGCTACGGTTACGGCGGGGTTCAATCGAGGGCCATGAGAGGCTCCTGGGCCCGCATCGGAACGGCCAGGCGGGGCGATGTCGGAAAGCAGGCATCTCGCTTCGCGATCTACTACGAGGAGCAGCCGCGTGGCGGGAAGTTCGCGGTTCGGATCGATAGAGAAGACCGTGACATCGTTTCCACGAAAGCCGATGCGGTCGGTGATGGCATCCATTCGATCGAGGTTCCGGACGGCCCGCACTCGATCGAGCTCCGCTACCATAGAGGAGGCCCGGTGAACTTCTATGGCGTCGCAGTCGAACGCGAGGGGCCTGGCGTGGTGTACGACTCGCTGGGCTTGGTCGGCGCGCGGGCGAATCGATTGCTCAACTTCGACGAGGCCCACATCCGAACGCAGATCGAACAGCGCGGCACGAATCTCATCGTTCTGGGCTTCGGAGGAAACGAAGCGAGCGATGATCGTACGGAGCAGATGTTTTACGAGGACTACATGAAAGTCCTGCGCCGAATGCGGCAGGGACGCGAAGACCTCGCTTGTCTGGTCTTTGCGCCGCTCGATCAGGCGCGACGCAGCCGTGGCCGGATTCGCACATTGCCGACCATCCCACTGATCGTCGCCGCACAGCGAAGGGCGGCCATCGACTCTGACTGCGCCTTCTACGACACTTGGCAGGCGATGGGCGGCGAGAATGCGATGCGACGCTGGTACAAGGCACGCCCGAGGCTCGCGATGGGCGACTTCCGACATGCGACGCCGGCGGGCTACGAAATCATCGGCAACATGTTCTACAAAGCCATTGTGGCTGGCTTCGCGGACTACCTGTCGCGGGAAACCTCGACAGCGCCGGCGTCTTCAGACTCCTCGACGCCGAGCGCGGCGGATGCCGGCTCGTCGGGCTCGCCTGCCCCGTCCGACGGAGGCATTCCCTCGAGCAGCGCCGAAAGCAACACCTCTCCCAAGCGCTGATAACCGACCCGGGTGTAGTGGATGTGGTCCTGCGCCGCGTAGGCCGGATCGTTCGCAGCCCAGTGCACCATCGAAAGCGCACCACCTTGGAACGCCACGAGATCGAAAAAGCCGCAGCCCTGCTCGAGGGCCAGGCGGTGCTGCACCTCGATCAGCCGAGCGGTTCGCGCCCGGTCTTCGAAAACGCGCTCCTCGACTTGCATCGGCCGGTCCGACGGACCGATCAAGAGGCAGGACGCTTCTGGCACCGAATCACGCACCCGTTGGAGCACCCCCCGTAGATCGCGCTCGTAGTCTTCGAGGGGTGATTCATCGCCGCTTTCGTTCGTTCCATAGGCCAGCACGACGAGATCCGGCTTTCGCCTGCGAAGGTGTTCCTGATGCACTTCCTCGTCCCAAAGAAGCTGATAGCGGGCGCGTGAGCCGTTGATCCCCAGGGTATCGACGACCACGCCGGGCTGATCGCGCTCCACCACCAGGCCGTACACCCAGACGGGCCGCCTGCTCACGGTTCGGATCTCGAATCGATGAGGGGCGTCGGGCACCCGAAACGTGGCGTAGCCGGTCGACACCTTGCTCGCACGAGTCGAGATGCGACGCGCCTTGCGGCCGTCGATGAAGACGTCGATGTCGCCGCCTCGAGTGTGCTGCTTGTAGTACAGCTCGAACAAACCCGCCGTTCGCCCGTATTCGCCCTCCTTTGCCGTGTACACCGCACCAAAGGACCCTGCTCGCTGGCTCATCATCGCGATTCCGGCGAGACCCACCCGCTCGACCTCCGCGTCGCCGACTCGAACGCGTTGCGTCTCCCATCGCATGCCATCGCTTTCGATGTTGATGTCGCGGTGCCGATAGGTGCGCCAGGGGTGAATGGGGAGCAGAAAGCCGTGACCCGCATCGCCATAGCGCGTTTGTAGCTCTCGACGAATGTAACCGGTGAACAGATCGCTGGCGACGTGGGATGCGCCGTAAAACAGAAGGTGCGCCTGCCCTTCACCTGCGGCGGCACGACCGAGGGCTCGATGCAATGCCTTCATCGACTTTCCGTCTCGATCTTCGATGGCGATGTCGAGGCCCAGCGCGTCGTTCGGGGGTGGCTCGAGGAGCTTCGGCCCCATCCGCTCTTCGGGGCGAACCGCGTTGAGCACCGCGGTCTCGTCGATCGCCGCGGGCGTCCTCGGAGAGGTGTCGGCCGCCGTCGTCGACGCACCGTAACCCAGCGTCCACACGCCCGCTAGCGCCACCCCAAAAGACACGATCGCCAACGGCGAGCCCCATAGATTCCCGAGCCGCACGCCCCCACAATGGCGATCCCGCACGATCCAGTCAAATTGACGTGTAAACCAGCGAAAAGTCGGCCATGATGCGCGCCATGAAATCGCGTGAGCTCCTGTACTCCGGCCCCCTGTTCGATGTGGCACGAGTGACCATCGAGGGTCAGGAGAGTGCTGAGGTCGTGCGCGACGTCATTGAGCATCGAGGCGCAGCCGTGATCCTCCCCCTCTTGGACGACGGTCGTGTCGTCCTGATTCGCAACGTTCGCCACGCGGTGGGTAAGGTACTGTGGGAGCTACCCGCTGGCACGCGCGAGGCCGGTGAACCGCCAGAGGCTTGCGCCGCACGCGAGGTCGAAGAGGAAACCGGGTACCGAGCGGGAACGCTGGCACCTCTTACCGCGTTCTTCGCGTCTCCGGGGATCCTCAACGCACGGCTGCACGGTTTTTTGGCGACTGACCTCGAGCGGACCAGCCAATCGCTCGACCACGACGAAGAAATCGAGGTTTTCCCCATTCCCCAGTGGCAAGTCCGCGACATGATCAAGGACGGGCACATCGAAGACGCCAAGACGATCGCGCTGCTGCTCTATTGGATGCACCTCCACTCTCCGTGAATCCCTCCACCGAGCATCAATTCCGATGGAGCTGCTGACCCGCATTCAAGACAACTGGATCGTCCTGCTGATCCCCGTGATCAGCTCGTTGGTGGGCTGGTTCACCAACGTGGTGGCCATCAAGATGATGTTCAAGCCGGTCGAGTTCGTTGGCATTCCGCCCTACTTGGGCTGGCAAGGCGTGATCCCTGCCAATGCGCTCCGGCTCGCGAGGGTTTCGAACACGC
>JABDJF010000537.1 GCA_013002645.1 Myxococcales bacterium | reverse complement strand
AGTCGACGACGGTCTTCTAGTCGTCAACGTGGGCGCGCCAGACGGTCCTTGCGTCGCGGCGTTCGACAAGATCACTGGCCGCATGCGCTGGGGCGTCGGCAACGAGTGGGGGCCGAGCTACGCCTCGCCGGTTGCATCGGACGTCCACGGCCGCCGCAAAGTGTTCGTCTTCGCCGGGGGGGAGAGCCGCCCGCCCACCGGCGGGCTGTTGATGGTTGACGCCGCGACCGGCAAGCTGGACTTCTCCTTCCCGTGGCGGAGCCGTAGCTACGAATCGGTGAACGCCGCCACGCCAGTGGTTGTGGGCAACGAGGTGCTGATCTCGGCTACCTATCGCACCGGCGCGGCGCTGCTGCGGGTCGCTCCGGACTTCTCCTTCGAGAAGGCCTGGGAGTCGAGCGAGCTCGATCTGCACTGGACAACAGCGATCGAAGAGGATGGCTACTTCTACGCTTTTGCGGGCCGCAATGAGCCGGACGCGGTGCTGCGCTGCGTCGAGCGAAAGACGGGACGTACGGTGTGGAGCGAAGTGCTCGAGTGGGATGAGACCGTCGAGATGAACGGTCGAAAGCGTGCGATCTCAGCCAGCCCGTTTCGCGGCTCGCTCCTCAAGATCGACGGGCGCTGGCTGGCGCTCGGCGAGTTTGGCCACCTGCTGTGGCTCGACCTCTCTACCGATGGTGTGAAGATGGACTCGAAGACCAGCTTGTTCTTCGCGCGCGAAACCTGGAGCCCGCCCGTGGTCAGCCGAGGCCTTCTCTACGTTTCGCAGAATACGAAGTCCTTCGACGCAGGCAAGCCCCCGCGCCTGCTGTGCTATGACTTGCGAGCTTAGTACGGCGTATGCGCGGCGACGTTTCGCGTGGAGCGGCAATGACCCGAAGCTGCGGCGGAGATGAAGGGGCAGAGAAGATACGCCGCAGCCTCGGGTCAGCCCCTTACGGGACCTCGAAAACTCTTTGCGTTGATGGCGTAACGCTTCAGCTTCTCGTGGAAGTTGCGCTCGCTTAGACCTGAGTACGCCGACGCGCGGCTAATGATTCCGCCGCACTTCTGTAGTACGGCCGTGATGTAGGCTCTTTCGAACTTTTCCACCGCGTGCGCTTTCGCGGATTGGAAATCGTCGAGCCGATCCAAGATCTCCTGCTGAGGGTTGAGGTCCGTCGCCTCGGCCGGCAGATGCTCGGGTTCGATGACGCCGCCGCGGCAAAGAATCGCCGCGCGGCCCACGAAGTTCTCGAGCTCGCGGACATTGCCCGGGTAGTCATAGGTCATCAGGACCTGAATCGCTTCCTGGCTGATTCGCAAACCGGCTTTGCCGTACTTGGCCCCGAGTGTCCGGGCGAAGTGCTCGCTCAGAAGCGGAATGTCGCATTTCCGCTCGCGTAGCGCCGGGACTTCCAGGCGAATGATGTTGAGCCGGTAGTAGAGATCCCGGCGGAACTCGCCCGCGTCCATCATCTCGCTGAGGTCTCGATTCGCGGCGGCGATCACGCGAACGTTGCAGAACTTCGTCTCCGATGAACCAACTGGCGAATACTCGCCCGATTGCAGCGTCCGCAGCAGCGCCGCCTGCAGCGACTTGCTCATCTCCCCGATCTCGTCAAGGAAGATCGTGCCGCCGTTGGCGCGTTCGAGCTTTCCAATTTTGCGCTCGTTAGCGCCCGTAAAGGCGCCGCGCACGTGTCCGAAGAACTCGGATTCTTGCAGCGGCTCTGGGATTGCGCCGCAGTTCACGGCAACGAAGGGCTCGGAGCGGTGACCGCTGTGCTGGCGAATGATCTGAGCGAGGACTTCTTTGCCCGATCCGCTCTCGCCGGTAATCAGCACCGTTGCGGCCGTGTCGGCGACTTGCTTCGCCAGGTCGACCAACTCGCAAACCGCCAGGTCTTGACCGATGAACTCGACCGTGGATCTCGGCGACCGCTGTGTGTAGCCGGCAGACTCAGCTCGGCGTGTGATGTCGTCGATTGCGATCGAATGAATTCCGGGGCTAATGCTCATAGAATGTGCCAGGGATCCCGTTTCAGACTACGACTCAGCGCCTTGAAGTTGATCCAAGCCGATTCGCCGTTGCCCGAGGTCAGTTTCCTTGGCCTTTATTCTGCTTTTCTAAGGTGTTTGCAGCAATAGTCTGTAGGGTTCAATCGTCTCCAGTACGAAAGTAGTAAGTACGGCGTATGTCAAAACCTCTGCAAAGTCGTACTTCGCTCGTGAACAAGACATAGATCTTGGGCCTGTAAGCGGTATGCCGAGAGAGCTACTCACAGTTCATTCAATGATTTGAAGCTGTTGGGGCGGCGCATTCAATGCAGGGCGGGACTTGCCGCCTGGGGATTTGCCGAGGGCTCGGGCGGAAATTTCGTCATCGTACCGGTACTGGTGCGCTAGCAGTTTGCCCGCGAGGGCTCACTCCGCGTGGTGGTTCAGCGGCCCTGCGCCCGCCCCCAGGCCCGGCGCGGTGGCGATGGCTTCGGAGACATATCGCTTGGCCGCCGCGACGGCATCGGCAAGCGCCAATCCCTTGGCCAAACCCGCCGTGATGGCGGCGGAGTACGTGCATCCCGCGCCGTGCGTGTGACGCGTGTTGTAGCGCTGGGAGGCGAAGCGCCGTTCGCCCTCCTCGCCTAGCAGCAGGTCGACAGACTCGCTCGAGCCGTCTTCGAGGTGCCCGCCCTTGATCAGCACCGCCTGCGGCCCGAGATCGAGAATGCGCCGAGCGGCCTCCGCCATCGCGTCGAGCGACCGGATCTCGAGCCCCGACAGATCTTCCGCCTCGGGAACATTGGGGGTCACGAGTTCGGCATGAGGGAGCAGGCGCCGGACG
>JABDJF010000536.1 GCA_013002645.1 Myxococcales bacterium | reverse complement strand
CCCATATATGGCGCCTGGGCTCGTGGGAAAAGAGAAGGCGGCACGCGGCAAAACACCGACCGATGTCTGGTGGCACACGATCGTTCCCACCAACGGTAAAGAGAAAACGAGCTACCCGACACAGAAGCCGCTCGGTGTACTGAACCGCATCATCAAGGTGCACAGCGAGCCTGGCGACACGGTTCTGGACTTCTTTGCGGGCAGTGGGACGACCGGTGAGGCTGCGGCGCGCCTAGGCAGAGGCTTCGTGCTCATCGACGAGCATCATGAGGCGATCGAAGTCATGCGCAGACGGCTGGCACAGTGGGAGCCCGAGCTCGAGATTCACGCGGAAGCTCAACGTGGCACCAGCTCGACCTCGAAGAGCTGAGGCCACAGCTTCCCGGTGACCAGAAACGTCTTCGAATCGGGTTTGTAGGCGATGCCGTTGAGGACGTCGGCCCGTCGCGATTCCACCCTCGTCAGCAGATCGCTCGCATCGATGCTTGCGGTGACGCGACCAGTCTTGGAATCGATCCGCAGGATCTCGTTGCTCTGCCAGACATTGGCGTAGATCTCGGAGTCCACGCATTCGAGCTCGTTGAGTCGCTGCACGGGGCGCCCCTGTTTGATGACGCTGAGCTCTCGAAGTACCTCCATCGATTTCGGATCGCGAAATTCCAGAATCGAAGAACCGTCGCTCATCACCAGCGCCGTCCCGTCGAAACACAGCCCCCAACCCTCGCCTCGATATCGAAGGCTCGTGCGCCGCTCGAGCGTTGCCAAGTCCCAAACCTGGGCAAGACCGGAGCGCCAGGTGAGTTGCACCAATTGGTCGTCGACCCGTGCCAGCCCTTCGCCGAAGAAATCCGGCTCGAGCTCGCGTCGTGCGAGCACCTTGCCGTCTTCGAGACGAACCTTGCGCAGCGACGACTCTCCGTACTGCCCTGTACTTTCGTACATGACGCCGTCGTGCCAGATGAGACCCTGAGTGAATGCCCCTCTATCGTGGGGGTACTGCCGAAGGACGCGGACGCGAAGCGCTTCAGGGGCCGGGAGAGCGACGGGGTCTCGCGCGTCCGTAGGCGTCACGTGAACCGGGGACACGGTTTCTTCGGACGGCTTCCCACAGCCGGGAGCCAGCGCAACGGCGCAGGCCAGTAGAGCGCCTATTCGCATCTCCCAAATCACGCGTCTGCGAGCTTCGCCCATCCGGACCAGAGCCTAGCCTTCGGGCGTGAGGACGCCAATGCTTGACGCCGGGGGTGCCAACCGTTAGCTCCAAGCCGTGCAACCGGATTCCTCGAAGCCATCGAGACCGCGCGTCCAGCACGCCGACGCTTCGTTGCGGGCTACGCGCGCGGAGATTTTGCTCGACGCGATAGGGGAAAACCTTCGCGTGGTGCAGCGGGCCGCCGCGGGACGGAAAATTCTGGCCGTCGTGAAGGCAGATGCCTACGGGCACGGTGTGGTCCCGGTCGCGCGGCGACTTCAGGCGGAAGGCGTCGATGGTTTCGGTGTCGCGCTCGCCGAAGAAGGAATCGAGCTCCGAGAAGCCGGCATCGACCGCGCCATTCTCGTCCTCAACGGCATCAACGGGGGCGCCCACCGCGAGATCATTGCAGCCGGGCTCACCCCCGTGGTCTACGAAATTTCCGAAGCCCGCGCCTTCGATCTCGTGTCTGGGAGCCGCCCGGTCGACGTACACCTGAAAGTCGACACCGGCATGGGCAGACTCGGCGTTCCACTTGGGGGTCTCAGCGAGTTCCTGCGTGAGCTCCGTCGATTTCCTTCAATCCGCATCGCCGGCCTGATGACGCATCTTTCGACCGCCGACGCCGACCCGCAGTACGTCGCGGAGCAGCTCGCTGGGTTCGCCGAAGCGCGAGGGCTCGTTCGCCGCTTCGGCCACGAGCCGTCGGTTCTGCATGTCGCGAACAGCGCCGCGTTGTTTCGGCACCCCGAGTCGCATTTCGATTGGGTGCGCACCGGCCTGGCGCTCTACGGCTATCCTGGCTCGGACACGATCGATGCGCCCCTTCGCCCGGCGCTTCGCTGGCGTACGGAGGTCCTTCGAGTTCGAACGCTAAAAGCGGGCGAGTCGGTTGGGTACGGTCGCTCATTTCGCGCGCCCGCCGAAACTCGTTTGGCGACGATCCCCGTTGGCTACGGCGACGGCTTGTTGCGATCCGCTTCGAATCGCGGGCACGTGTTGATCGGTGCGGTTC
>JABDJF010000518.1 GCA_013002645.1 Myxococcales bacterium | reverse complement strand
TAGAAGCTCTCGCCCGGGAGCCCGGCGCCCTTGGCACGGTGGCCGCGCGGGGCGGGTTTCGCCGCCTCTTTGTAAGGGGAGAACCCTTCGTTGCCCGAGTAGTAGAGGTAGTAGTCGTCGGTCGGGTAGCTCGTCTTGTAAGGGCAGAGCGAGGCCTCAAACGGAACGCCGTGGCCCTCGAGCCAGCCCAGGTTCTCGACGCTTCGGTCGCAGAAATCGCGAAGTGTCTCTTCGGTGACCACGCCCTTCACCTCGAGCGAAAGGTAGCGAAACATCTCGTCGGCATCGTCGCTCACGCCCGCTTCACGTTGGATGTGCGTGCCGCCACCGGCGTAGAACACACCGCCGCTGATCGCGGTGGCGCCACCTCCGTGAAAGCGGTCGAGCACCCGCACTCGGGCGCTTGCGGCATGGGCTTCGAGCGCCGCGCAGGCCCCCGCTCCACCAAACCCCACGACGACCACATCGGCCTCCTCGTCCCAGGCATGGTGTTCGTCCCTGGTCAGGACCAGCGGCGGATCGGCCGGCCGCGGAGCCAGCGATTTCTTCCGTTTTGCCATACGAAAGAAATAGAACATGTTTCACTTATGCTGTCGAGGCGATTTGATTTCCCACTAGGGCAGCAACTTGGCTTCGCTGTCGGCGACTCCGGCGCGGCATCGAAGGTCCCAGGCGTCGAGGTGCGGCCCTCCCGTGCTGCAGCCCCGCGCGCATCGGGCCCAAAACGCGTTGGCCTGATCCCAAAGACGCCCTTGTTGGTCCTTCCAGTCGGCATCGAAGCCCGCGTCTGCCGCTTCCGCCGACGCCTGGGTCAATGCAGTCGCAATCCGTTCGTAGACCATCGCGATTCGTCCGTTGGCCACGGCGTAGACATCGCCCTGCCCCACGCGAAGGCGCTTGAGCAAGGCGAGCGCGCGTTCTACCAAATCGGTTTCCTCGTCGAGCCACGGTGCAAAGTCGTCGAGCCGCCCGCTCCAAGACAACGCGAGCGCGGCGTCGGTGGCGTCGCGCAAGGCAGCGTAGGCGCCTGTTCCCGCGCCGAAGGGATCGACCGGGCTCGCCTGCTCATAGGCGCGGATTGCGCTTGGCTCGATGACGACGGCGTGTTCCTTGCCGCGCTGGCACCCGAGCGCGAGGCAAAGGAGCAGGCAGGCAGGAACAGCGATAGAGGCGATGGGCATTCAGCGTACCATAGCCCACGAGCGGCGAACGGTACTACTGGGCTGTCCCGGGCACTGCGCTTTCGAGAAACGCGAGGTAGCGCGCCGCGATGGTCCCGACGAGAAGCATGTCGTTGTGGGCCATTCGCGGGACTTCGATGTACTCGTCCGCCCGAAACAGCCTCGCGAGCTCTTTGCCGTGGTGCACATCGATGAGGGTGTCTGCACGACCGTGGGCGACCAGCACGGGGCACGACACCTTCCCTGCGAACTCGCGCGTCACGAAGCGGTGCCGCAGCAGGCTTCCGATCGGAAGAAACGCGTAGTGCTCCTTGGCCAGGTCCACCAAGGAGGTGAAGGTCGACTCCATCACCAGGGCGCCGGGGCTCACCTTCGCTGCGAGCTGCACGGCCACCCCACCGCCAAGGCTACGCCCGTGAATCGCCACCCGGCTAGGCGCGCTGCCGAGCTCATCGGTCACCCAGCGCCACACGGCCATCGCATCGGCGTGCAGGCCTGCCTCGCTCGGGACTCCGCTGCTTCCTGGGTAGCCACGGTAGTGAATGCCCACGAAATCCCAACCCTCGCTCAGCAAGAGATTCTGCAGCTCGATCTGTGCGAGCAGCGACGACGCGTTGCCGTGAAAGTAGAGGACGACACGTCGCGGCCCGGACCAGACCGCCGCCCGGTGCCAGCCGTAAAGGGTTTCTCCGTCTTCGGTGGCGATGCGGAGCTCCGTCGCGCCGACCTTGCCGGCCACCTCGTTCAGCAACGAGACGCTCACCCCCTCCGGACCTGGAAAGACCATCCGCCGTTGAAACTGTGCGAACACGCTGCGCATGAATTACCATGCAAAGCGATGACAGGAAGCATGAAAACAGTCGCCCTGGGGCTCGTGTTGCTCGCAATGGCCTGCGCCGGGTCGAAGCCCGCGACCTCTGGGTCGAAGGGCAAGGTCAGCGCCATGGACGCGATGGGGCTCACGCCGCCCGACTCGCCCTGGGAGCAAATGAGCGTTGCCGACCGCGAGTTCTACATGATTGGCAAGGTGAATCCGATCATGCAGGAGCTCTTCGCCGGCCACGACGCCGAAGAATACGGCGACTTCGACTGCGTCGACTGCCACGGCGAGGAGATGCGGGAGATCGATTTCAAGATGCCCGCCCCGTCGATGTACATCGTCCCGCCCGAGGGTACGCCTGGGCACCGGGGCATGCTGTCGACTTTCCCCGAGGCCGTGGCGTTCATGGAGGAGGTCGTGACACCGGGGATGGGCAAGCTCCTCGGCATCGAAAACTACACCTGCGCCGGCTGTCATCCGAGCGAAGCGCCCAAAAAGAAGAAGCCCAAGAAGGCCGCTGCCAAGAAGCGCAAGAGCGCCAAGCCGAAAGGATAGCCGCCGTCCGGCCATCTTTGACCCCGCCCGGCGCCCCTGCTAGCTTTCAGCCACTTTTTTAGGAAAGGGAGTCCGATGACTTGGGTCATTACACGTCTTTGCCGCGACTGCGTCGACAAATCCTGCGTCGACGTCTGTCCCGTCGAGTGCATCTACGAGTACAAGGGTGACGACGCCGCGACGTTCCCCAATCAGCTGTACATCCAGCCTGAAGAGTGCATCGACTGTGGCGCGTGCGAGCCCGAGTGCCCCTGGGAAGCCATCTACGAAGACGCGTCGGTTCCCGAAGTGTTCTCCGACGACACTCCGCTCAACGCCAAAATGATGGAAGTCCAAGACGACTTCGAGGTCCCGGTCAACGACGGAACCGACCAGCCAACTCCCGAGCAAGTCTCTGAAAATAAAGCCAAGTGGGGCCTAAGCTCTTAGGCGACAGGGCCATCCCCTTTCGGCCCCGAACCACGCGGTAGACGGCGTATGCGTAGGCGGCGGCCAGCGCCGTCACGCCGAGGTAGCCGACGTTCGCGTAGAAGCCCGCAAGCTCGGGGGGCGTCCAGCCGAACTGGGCGACGAGGCGGTTCATGTCGCCGTCGCTCTCGGTCCCGACGGCCGAGCCCCAAGGTATCTTGGAAACATCGGTCGACGCACCGTGCCAGAGCGTCAACGCGTGCATGAAGCAGACCGCCGCAGGAATCACAGCGACCCATCGCCAGAAGTCCCAGCGCAAGCGGTCGGGGCCCGGGAAGTGAAACGCGATGAGAATGAACCCCGCGAAGACGAGCTCGCCGAGCGCTCCGGACAAGATCTGCCACATCAGCGTGCGCGTCGGCGAAACGAGGAACGTGATGACGAACCAGGCGACGGCCACCACCGACACGCTGCCGAACATGAACCGGTTCTTCTCGCGGTAGGTGTGGTAGAGGAACCAGCCGAGCACGCTGGCGACGATGAGCCCCATGAGCTTCGATTGCTCGTCATACCAGAACGTGAAAAACGGCAGTGGAATCGCGATGCGGCTGCTCAGCCACGAGCCGGCTGCATGGCCGAGCTCGTGAAAGGGCATCCCCACCAAGAACGCAAAGAGCCGCCCCAAGTTGCCCGAGCAAAGCCACCAACTCAGCAAGAGCAGCACGGGCACCGCGACGAGATTCTCCCAGCCCTGGTCGAATCGGCTTCGGCTGTGGGTGAGACGTGGCCCTGTCGGAATAGAGAGCGCCTCGTTGGCGAGGGGCCTGACGATGGGCGGCACCGGAAGCGAGCTCCGAAGCGCGCGCGCCAAAGCGAAGAACGCCCCGTCGGAAAGCCACAGCCCTCCGCAGGCGCGGCACTGCCAGCAGCCGGCCTCCGGCGCGCCCTTGATGCCCAGCGGCTGCATCGCCGGATCCACGCACTTCGGGCAGCGCATCCCCACTTCGTCACCCAAGGATAGTGGGATGACCTCGGTCGCCCTGCCGAGCGACCCCCGGCCCACCAGCTCGCGGATCTCGTGGCGGTCCAAGTAGAGCCCGCGGCACGCTGCACAGAGCTCGACCTCGACGCCCGGGCTCGCTTCGTAACCCGAGAGCGGCATCGAAACACAGTTTGGACACTCCCCCACCTTTCGAGTGTAACCAGCTTTGGCGCGACCTCCATAGTCCGGGGCCTGATTCACGATGCGACCTCTGCGCCTCCGCTGTATGCTGCTCCGCATGCGACGAACGCTCGCCGACAATGGCGCCTTCCTGCTTCGGGTGACGGTCTCCTTGATGATGTTGAGCCACGGGATCCCGAAGGCCCTCGACTACGATACGCTCGTTCAGAGCTTCCCCGACCCCCTCAACGTGGGCACCGAAATGAGCGCCATGCTCATCATCTTTGCAGAGGTGGGCTGCTCCATCTTGCTCCTGCTCGGTGTCTTCGGCCGCTTCGCCTCCGCGACGCTGTTCATCGCGATGATGGTCGCCGCGTTCGTGCACCACTTCAACGACCCGTGGGCCTCGCGGGAGCTCCCGCTGCTCTACGCGGCGGTGTACGCCGCCCTCACGTTTACCGGCCCGGGTTCGCTCTCCATCGACAGCTGGTTCGCTAAGACGGTCCTCGAAACAAAGGCGCCAGCTTCTCCAACGCCGCCTCGAGCCGAGCCGGGCGCACCGACGTGAAACAGAGGCGGACCCAGCGGGCGTAGTCGTCGCCGCACGAGCGCCCCGGGGTCAGCAGCACGCCCTGGTCGGCGCAGCGCTCCAAAAACGCGCTGCAGTCTTCGGCGCCGGGCTCGAGCAGGCCATTCACGTCGAGGAACAGAAACGTGCCACCTTCGGGTCGCGAAACGCCGAGCGCATCGGCGGCCATGTATCCGGCGTCTCTGTAGAGCGTACGGCTCTCTTCGACCCAGGCCCGACCCTCGCGCAGCGCCCCAACCGCGCCAAACTGCATCGGCCGCGCCGCGCAATAGGTGTGAAAGGTCTGCATTCCGCGCACCGCGCCCATCACGCTCTTGGGCCCATGCGTGAATCCGATTCGCGCGCCGGCAAAGCCGAAAGTCTTCGAAAGGGTGTGAAACGCGATCGCGCGATCACGGACGTCGGGGCGCTTCCAAATTGCGTCGGGCGGCTGCCGGTCGAAGTAGATCTCCTCGTAGGCCTCGTCGCAGAACAGCCAGAGGCCGTGCCGCTTCGCGACCCGCATCATCGCCGCGATGGTTTGCTCCGAGAGCACGCGGCCGCTCGGGTTGTTCGGCGTGTTGACGTAGAGCGCGACCGTGCGTTCGGTCACCGCGCCTTCGAGCGCGGCCTCGGGGTCGAAGCCAGGCTCGTCGAGCCGCGTGTAAAACGGGACCTGCACCGGGACCGCCCCCTTGGTGGCGATGATGCCGCGGCTCAGCGGCCAAAACGGCGAGGGCAGCAGCACCTCGTCCCCCGGCTCGAGCAGCACCTGGCAGACGATGCTCAAGCCGGCCGTCGCGCCCGACATCACCTGCACGAGCTCCCGGTCGAGGGCTTGGCCGTGACGCGCTCGGACGTAGTCGAGGAAGGCGTCGATGGCGCTCGGCTCACCCTGCACCGGCGCGTACTTGTGTAACCCCGGGTGCTCCCGGCTCAGCTGCCGCTCGGCTTGCGCCGCCGGCACCGGGTCACGGTAGGTGTCGCCCACGTGCAGCGGATACACCTCGGCGTTCTTCGCGCGTGCACGCTGCGCGAGCCGGCTGTAGACGCGGGCCGAAACCGAGTGAGCGTGTTCAGCGATGTTTGGAAAGCGAGGCACGGGATCTCAAAGCCAGGCGAATGCGATGATGGTGACGGTACAGATGCCCACCAGCGTTTGAAGCGGCAAGCCCAAGCGCATGAAGTCGGTGTACTTGTACCCGCCCGGGCCGTAGACCATCAGGTTGGTTTGAAAGCCGATCGGCGTAGAGAAGGCGGTCGCCGCTGCAATCATCGTCATGTAGCTGATCGGCAATAGCCCGATGCCCTGCGCCTGCGCGGCCGTGGCCGCGATGGGGAACATGATGGCCGCCGAGGCCTTGGTCGTGACCAGCCCAGCCAGCACCGCCGTGATGGTGTAGAGCGCAACCAGCACACCGACGCTCCCAAACGGCGCAGCAAAATCGATGATGCGGGACGCGATGACCTCGGCCGCACCGCTCTTCTGCAACGCGATGGCGATTCCGAACGCCGCCGCAATTGCGACGAGCACCGTCCAATCGACCGCGCGCCGCGCCTGCTCGCCCGTCAGGCAGCGGGTCAGCAGCATCAAGCCGGCCGCGCTGAGCGACGCCGTCATCAGGTTCATGGTGCCCGTCGCGTTCACGAGCACCATCAAAAAGAGCACCACGGCGGCGATCCATGCGCGGTCGTGGCGGGGTGGAGCGCTGTCCTCCACCTCGGCGATGAGCGCAAAGTTCGGGTCACGTTGCCGCGCCTGGGCAAAATCGGGGTGCGACTCGATGAGCAGCACGTCGCCCGGCTGAAGCCGAATGTCGCCGACTTTGGTTTCGGTCACGCGCACGCCCTGCCGATGGACCGCGAGAATCGCCGCGTCGTAAATCGTACGAAATCGGCTCTGCCGCACGGTTTGCCCAGCGAGTGACGAATGGGCCCCGATGACGGCCTCGACGAGCATGCGGTCGCGCCGAGCGGTGATTTTGTCGACCTGGTCGGTGTCGGGGACGATGCGTTGCTTTCTCAAGTCCACCACCGAATCGACGACCCCGGTGAAGTGAAGCCGGTCGCCTTCGCGCAGCACCGTCGTTGGCGGGACCGCGGCAAGCACCCTTCCGGCGCGCTCGATTTCGTAAAGATACACGCCCCGGAGGGAACGTAGGCCGGCCTCCTCGATGCTGTCGCCGATGACCGGCGAGCCCTTCTCGACGCGCATCGCAATGGTGTACTCGCGCGCCTTCCCAAGCTCTTGCAAGGCGCCGCGCCGGTCCTTGAGCAGCCATTGCGAGGTCACCACGATGAACAGCATCCCGATGGCAAGCGCGGGAATGCCGAGCACGGCGATGTCGAAAATCCCGAACTCGACGCTCGGGTCCCACTCTTTGGCGAGGCCTGCGACCACCAGATTCGTGCTCGTGCCGATGAGGGTGCAGGTGCCGCCGAGAATCGACGCGTACGAAAGCGGCAGCAGCATGAGCGACACGCTGAAGTGACAGCGCCGCGCCCAGCTGGTCACGAGCGGCACGAACATCGCGACGACCGGCGTGTTGTTCAAAAACGCCGAAAGCGCTGCCACCGGGAACATCATCCGCAGCTGCCCGCCCGCAAGCGAGCGCGGGCGCCCGAGCACGACGCGGCCGGCGAGGTCGAGGCCCCCCGTCTCTTTGACGCCGGCCGCAACCACGAAAAGTGCGGCAATCGTGATGACTGCCGGGTTCGAAAAGCCGATGAAGGCGTCCGATGGCTCGATGATGCCCGTGAGCAGCAAGACGGTGACGCCCGCGATGAGCACCAGATCGGGCCCCGCGAGGTTCGCCGCCATGACGACCACCATCCCCACGATTACCGCGAACGTGATCCAGCCGTCACCCGTCAACATCGAGGCGGAGACTAGCAGCCGGCGCCGCGATTGGCGCGTTCTTGAGCACAGCGCTTGGGAATCGACCTATGGGGCGTAACGCTCGGCCTTTTCGCGAAACATCATGGCCGCTTCGGTGTCGCCACGGCGGTCCGCGTCGAGCGCGCCTTGCCGGTAGTAATCGAAGCGCGCATCGCTCGCACTCATCGTCACCAAGAGCGCAAGGCAGCCGCCGAACAGGCTGGCGACGCGCCAAAGCGGGCGCCAGCGCGGCGTGAAGTAGAGCTGCCGCCCCATCACCACCAACATTGCAATGGCGGTCAAGCTGCAGCCGGTCTTCACGCCAGGCAGGTCGACGAACATGCTCAACATCGGCGCGACCACCAAGCCGAACAGTGAGAGGTAGAACACTTGCGACGCGCGCTCGTCGAGGCCGCCTTGCGCGGGCTCGGTTTCGTCGACCAGGCCGCGCGCCGGCTGGGTCAACGCGCGGCCGAACGCGTGCACCCAATGCATCGGCGAAAACACCAGGAGCGCAATGCCGGTCATGTACAACGGCAGCCAGCCTTCCTGGGGCGTCGCCAGGTGAAAGGTGAGCGGCGCAGCCACCAGCATGGGCGCGAGCAGCCGAATCGCGGGAAGCTCCACGCGGTCTTGCATGCTCACAGCCAGGTACCCGACGCAGCAGGCCATCGGCAGCCAGTACGACTCCCCGCGCGCCGCGGCCCAGGCCGCTACGTAGAAGTACACGATGGCGGTCGTCACGCAGAAGAGCACATACGCCGCCACGCTTCCCCGCGGCACCCGGTCCGACCGCGAGAACGCCGCCCGCGCGCTCAGCATCGGAAAGAACACGAAGCACACGAGGTAGAGCGAAAGCAGGTAATGGTAGGGGACCGAGTCGAGCAGGCTGCACGACCAGCCGAGGGTGTAGCCCATGGCGATGAGCACGATCGCGATCCGGTGAGGCCGGTAGAGCGCCTGGCTCAGCGCCAGCACGCCGGTGAACGCCAGCACGCCCAGGTAGAAGCCCGCGCTCGGCACGAAGCCGTCGAACCATGGGAAGTGCGCGACGTTGAACGCGCCGACGCCGTACTTCGCCCCGTCGGGCATCATGTTGAGCCAGGTGTCGAACGCCAAGAGCACGAGCACCATGCGCAGCAGCAGGTAGGGCCGCCCGAGCGCGACGTCCCCAAACCAGTATCGCTCCAAGGCCTTCATCGCCCCGCCGTCTTCATGGTTTCATGCGCCCGCTCGCCGCCGCAGCGAAGCGTGAACTCCCGCACTCCGCGATCGTCGTCGCAGCGATTGAGCAGCGCCACCGACACCACCCCGTCCGCCTCGCACTGCTGCTTCAAAAAGGCCTCGACCACCGCGCGCCGCCCCTGCGCGACGTACGCAACCCAGTCCTGGTGAATCAACTTCTCGAGCACGACCGCTTCGCGCTCGCCGTTCAGGCGTTCGAGCGACGCCTCGGTCTCGCAGGTCGGCGCGTCTGTCTCGGTCAAGCGCCGCCAGGTAAAACGCTCGTCGGCCGCGTCGTCGCGCGCGAGATACGTGAGCGGAATCAGAAACTGCAGCACCACGAACGCTGCGATGAACGCACCGCCCCGCCGCCGGGCCTTGCCGTTCGGTCGGGCTGGGGGAGGCTCCGTTTCCAAGGACGCCATCTCTTCAACATCGGCGCCAAGCGCCGCGCTGTCAAAAGATGCTCGGTGCCGTGTCCGAAGGAGCGGTCCGCGAGGCGGTTCCCAGCCGAAACGCCACTCCGTCCTGCCCCGAGTACACGATGTCGATTCGGTCCGGCCCCGAAATCACGTCCGGGCTTCGCGCGCCGAGGCTGTCGTAGGGCTCATCGCTGCCGCCGAGCACGTCACCCATCGGCCGCCAAAGCAGGAGCTCGTCCGACACCAAGAGCTCCACCGACCAGCGCGTGCCGCTGCGGCGCGCGTAGTAGAGCTGGTAGGCGCTGTTGTGGATCACCAGGCTCGGCTCGGTGATTTCAGAGGTGGGGCTCTGTACGCGGGTGAGCTGTTCGAGGGCGCCGTCCACCACGGGCGCCCAGCCGTCGTCGAGGTTGCTCGTGTAAAAGGCTTGCAACTCGGTGGCGCCGCTCGCACGGGTCGCGCGAACGACGAGCAACCACAGGCCCTCGCGGTAGGCGACCGTCGGCGCCTCGTACGAGACGATGTCGCCCGCGGGAATCAGCCCTGCCGTGCCGGTCCGCGTGAACGCGGTCAGCGCAAGATCCGACGCCGCCGCGCGAATGCTCCCTGCGCCGCTCGCATCGCGCGCCGTGTAGAACAGGAACACGCTGCTGCCGTCGAAGCCGAGCTCCGGGTCCTCGAGCCCCATCGCTTCGTCCGGCTGGCTTGGGATCAGCACCGGCGCCGGCACCGCGACCAACACCTCGCCCGGCGTGACCCGCTCACCGACGTAAATCGCTCCGTCGAGCTCGTAGGCGACCTGGCTGGTTTGCCCGAGGTCCACGATCGAAGGTCCCGCCCCAAACGCGTGGCGCGCAGCGTCGCCGACGGCAATCGAAACCGAAACCGGCTGCCGCTCGAACCAGGCGCGCGGGTTGTCGCAGTCCGCCACCTGGACCTCAATCGAAGCAATCGCCGCGCTGTTGGCCGACGCGCTCAGATTGCGCCCGAACGCCACGAGCTGCGCCTGGGTGAGCGCCGCCGCATCAAAGGCATACCGGCCTTGCAGTGCGCCGTCGCGAAACAGCGCCGCTGCGCCGTCGGGCGACAGGACCAGGCGCCACTTCGTGCTCCCCGGCCCCGCAAAGAAGGAATCGGCTACTTCGTTCCCGATCATCACGTTGACGAGCTCGCGCGACCCGCTCAAGAGCAGCCCCACCTCGGCATCGACAAACGAGCCAGGCGCGGTCGCCGTGAACGCCACGCCTGCGCTCTCGAGGCAGGTGCCGCCGCAGCCCACCGGCAATGCGAATTGGACGTCGAGGTCGACCCGCTGCGAGGAGAGGTTCACCGGCTCACCGATGAGCGCGCCGCCTTCGGCGTCCGCCGTCCCGTTCGGCACCAGGCCTCGCGCGTTGAGCACCGGTTCGAGCTCGCCGAATGTCGTCGTCATGGCGCTGCTCGCTTCCGCGCAGTCGAGCAATTCGAGCGCGCCGCAGCCCCGGAAGTCGAGCGCCGCCGGCAGCGCCGCGTTGTCGACGACCGGCGCGCAGCATGCGCCGGTTTTCACACAGCAAGACGCAAACGCGCTGCACTCCGTTCCTTCGCAGGCATCGGCTGCGGCGTAGCAAGCGAGCGCCGTCTCCGCGTACGCTTGCGCGCCTTCGGCCGCGTCGGTGCTCATCCCCGGGAAGTCACCGGGGTTCCGCGCGGGGTTGGCAAAGAGCGCGGGGTTGTCCCCAAGCGCGTCGGCGTAGTTCGGCGCGCCCGCACCTCCGGCGCCGTTCACATCCAAGTCGCCGCCGGTGCCCCCGCTGCCGGCCGTGCCCGCGCTGCCGCCCGTGCCCGCATCGGTCGCAGGCGCCAAGCCGGCGC
>JABDJF010000517.1 GCA_013002645.1 Myxococcales bacterium | reverse complement strand
ACATGGGCCTGCGTCGAACGGCTCGGCGTCATAGCGGGGCGCGGAAAAAAGCGCGACGCGGGGGGTGCGACGGACGGCCCGGCTTAGGCGCTCGCGTGGGGGCGGCGGGGTGGGGAGCGCGGGTCCGTGTATCCCGCTATCGGTTACTCACGGAGACGAACGAAATGTGTTTCGCGTGAGAGTGAACCCTTCATCCCCACCCCGCCGCCCCCACGCGAGCGCCTGACTCACACGCCGCCGAACCCCCACATCGCGCTTTTTTCCGCGCCCCTCCATTCATATCCAAGTGCGTAGAAATGCGGAGCGGAGAAACCCTCCGTAAGACGGCAGGCGGCAGCGCGAGCCCGAAGGGCGAAGCCCGGCGCAACGCGCCGGCAAGGCAGAGCGCAGCGAATGCCGCGCAGGGAGGATTACGGGTGGGGGTGGGCGGGGCGGTTCAATCAAAACGGACCACGCCCCGGTTCCTGCAACCACCCCCCACCACACCCCCGCCACCCCCCCCGCTCGTTGGGTTTTCGCGGTGTGCTTCTCAAGTCACCGAAATGCTGAATGTTTCAACGGGAGAGCGTGTCCCCCAAAACGGCACTGCCGGTTTTTTGACGAAAACCCCCCCTCAGCCCGATCGTCCCCAGGATGTC
Organism: Myxococcales bacterium; assembly: GCA_013002645.1. Taxonomy (GTDB): domain Bacteria; phylum Myxococcota_A; class Polyangia; order Polyangiales; family Houyiibacteriaceae; genus SG8-38. The sequence goes on along the minus strand of JABDJF010000517.1, from coordinate 14,818 downwards.
GGCATCGGCTGAGCGCAGTGAGCTTCGGGGGCAGATTCTCGACGGTCGCTATCGAATCGGGAACACGATTGGCATTGGCGGCACCGGGATTGTCTTTGAGGCCGAGCGCCTGGCGACCCTCGAGCGCGTGGTCGTCAAGATGCTCCGTCCGGCGCACTCGGGGAATCCGGACCTGATGAGCCGAGTTCGGCGTGAAATCGAGGTTGCTCGTCGCGTCTTTCATCCGGGTATCGTCCCAGTGATCGATCACGGCAGCCTCTACGACGAATCGCCTTACTTGGTGATGAAGCACATGCGCTCCGAGAGCTTGTCGTCCTACCTGCGGCGCTCGGGCCCGCTGAACGGTCGCGAGATTTCAGTGATCGTGGCGCGGCTGGCGTCGATCCTGCACAGCGTGCACCGGCACGGCTACGTCCACCGCGACATCAAGCCGGAGCACATCCTGCTCAATCGGGGGGGCTACGGCGAGCTCGACGTGCACCTTCTGGACTTCGGCGTCTGCGCCGCGGAATCCGCGCCGGCCGACGAGCGTGCCAGGGAGCGCGGCCGCGTCTACGGCACCCCCAGCTATTCCTCACCCGAGCAGGCAACGGGCAACCCGTACGTCGACGCCCGGGCCGACCTCTTCGGTGTCGGCGTCACGATGTTCGAAGCGCTCACCGGGAAGCTTCCGTTTACCGGGTCCGACGTCACAGCGGTCCTTCGGCGCATCATTCGCGAAGACGCGCCCAGCGCGAAAGTTATGTCGCCCCATGTCGACGACGGGATGGACTGCCTGGTCGCAAAGCTCTTGAGCCGGACGCCCGCGAGCCGCTATCCCTCGGCCCGTGCCCTGATGCGCGCGCTCGACCCCTGGCTCGCAGAACGAATTCGGATCGAGCGCGCCCTCGCGGCAACGCTTCAGGTCGCGTCGGACACGAGCAGCATCCGTCCAACTGCGCGACACGAGATGGTCGCCGCCTAATCTGCGACGCCGCTGTCTCTGAGCGCGTCGATCAGGCCACCGACGTCCGCGGGCGCCGCCATCGCGTGATAGCCCTTGTCGACGTACAGGACGGTACCGGTGATGCCGCTGGCCAGGGGGCTGCACAAGAACGCCGCGGCGTTTCCCACTTCATCTGCGCGCAGCGCATCGGGCAGTGGGGCGTTCATCTGGTAGTACTTGATCATCTTGTGGATGAAACCGATCGCGGACGCCGCTCTCGATGCGTACGGGCCCGCGGAGATTACGTTGACCCGATGTCCCCAGCCGCGTCCCAGCTCGAGCGCCAGCATGCGTGCATCCGCTTCGAGCGCAGCTTTGGCTGAGGCCATCCCGCCGCCGTAGTCGGCGACGACCCCTTGACTTGCCAGATAGGAGAGACCCAAAAAAGCGCCCCGTTCACGCATCAACGGTTGGAGCCGCTGCGCGAGGGAGACGAATGAGTACGCACTGGCCCCATGGGCGGCGAGATAGCCGGCTCGGCTGGTCTGCATCAACGGTTTGTTGACCTCGGGGCCGTTCGCCAGGCTATGGACGACGATGTCGAGGCAAGCATCTCCAAAGTCCTCGCGTAGGTTCTCGACCACTCCGTCGATACTGAAATCGCCTCTGTCACGGTAGCGCTTCTGTGCGCGAAGCTCTTCGGGCGCGTCCAAGAGCGAATCGTACTCGGCGTCGAGCGCATAGATCTGTTCGAGCTCGAACTTGCTGCCGTCGGGCATCCGCAGAGAAGCGTCGAGCTTGCCGCGCCGGAGCAAGGTCTCGAAAATCCCAAGAGCCAGCGGCCAGGTGCCGACGCAGACCGAGGCTCCAGCCACGGCAAGCGCTTTTGCAATTGCAAAGCCGAAGCCACCGTCGTCGGCGACACCTGCAACGAACGCTCGCTTCCCCGAAAGGTCGATCGGCAACATGCGCGGAACCTTATCGCCAGACCCGACAAACCGCTACACTCCGCGCCATGGAGCAGAAGAACCAGGGGGTCGAGTACGATCGAGTCGCTGAACAGTACTTCGCAGACCGCGGTTTGCGGCGCTATGCCGGCGTCTGGTCGCTCTGGGCGCTCGGCGTCGGCGCAGTGATTTCGGGGGACTTTTTCGGCTGGAATTTCGGCCTGGCATCCGGTGGGTTCGGCGGTCTTCTCATCGCCACCCTCATCATCACGGTCATGTATGCGGGACTCTGTTTCAGCATCGCCGAGATGGCCGCTGCCCTTCCCCACACCGGCGGCGCCTATTCATTTGCCCGCTCGGCGATGGGACCCTGGGGCGCCTATGTAACCGGCCTGGCGGAGAATATGGAGTACATCCTGACGCCCGCGGTGATCGTCGTCGGCATCGGTGGTTACCTAGGCGCGATATTTGGCACGGCGCAAAGCATGGAGCCGGTCTGGTGGCTTGCGGCGTACGCGGCGTTCGTTGGCCTCAATGTCGCGGGGGTCGAGACGACGTTCCGCTTCACCGTCTTGATCACGGCCTTGGCACTCGGGATCCTGGTCGTGTTCTGGGTCGCTGCGATTCCTCTTTTCGACCTCGACTGGGCCCTGAACATCGAGCCTGAAGCCGGTCGGAGCCGCTGGCTTCCGTACGGCAGCGCCGGCGTGCTCTCCGCGCTTCCGTTCGCGATCTGGTTCTTTCTCGCAATCGAGCAGCTGCCTCTTGCGGCCGAAGAAGCGCACGCGCCGGCCCGCGACCTACCCCGCGGCTTGCTTTACGGCCTTCTTACGCTGATCGTGGCCGCGTTTCTCACGCTCTTTCTAAACGCGGGCATCGCTCCCGGCTCCGCCCAGCTGGGGACCTCGGCCGAACCGCTCTTCGAGGGCTTCCAGACGATCTTCGGCGCGGGTCTCGGGTCCAAGCTTCTCGCCTTGGTCGCCGTCACCGGGCTGATTGCCAGCTTCCACAGCATCATCTTCGCCTACGGCCGGCAGATATTCTCCCTTTCGCGGGCAGGTTACTTTCCGCGTTGGCTTTCCCGGACGCACCCCCGCCGCAAGACGCCACACATTGCGCTTCTCGTTGGCGCCTTGCTCGGCTATCTGGTCGCATACGGCATCCACGCGCTCGGGCCCGAGCATCCCGTTGGCGCCGTGCTGCTCAACATGGCGGTCTTCGGCGCAGTGATCGCCTACGCGCTCCAAATGGTTTCCTACATCTTGCTGCGGCTTCGCCTGCCCGACATCGACCGTCCTTACAAAAGCCCACTCGGAGTGCCGGGCGCGGTCGTGGCGCTGCTGATTGCCTTGGTGACCCTGGTCGCGCTTTTCGTGACCGACCCGATCTATCAGAAGGTGGTCATTGGCGCCGCGGTTTGGTATGGCCTGGGCCTTCTTTGGTTCGCCGTGTACGCGCGGCGGAGGCTCGTGATGGCGCCCGAGGAGTCTTTCGCGCTTTCCGCGCACGATTCTCGGGACGAGCCGTAGCCGACGTGCCAAGCTCCGGCCATGCGGGTGATGCTGGTGCGGCATGCGGCTGCGGTCGACACGGGGTCGGCGCGGACCGACTACGAGCGTTGGCTGACCGAGGGCGGCCGGCAGACCATGACGAAGGTCGGTGAAGCGCTGACGGGCATGGATCTGCGATACTCCGTCATCTACACCAGCCCGCTCGTGCGCGCGGTCCAGACCGCGGAGATTCTTGCCGCGACCCAGCCAGGCTTCGACGGTCCGCTCGAGGTCCTGAGCGCCCTTTCGACGGAGGAAGGAAGCGCCGCGCAGGCACTGGCACCGCTCGATCGGGGGGGGGACGACGAGCTCATCGTGATGGTCACCCACATGCCCAAGGTGGGGGTCCTCGCGGCACACCTCGCTGAGCTCGCCACGGCCCCTTCGTTTCAAACAGCCTCCGTCTGCCTGCTGAGCCGGCAAGGTGGCGAAGGCCGCCTCGAATGGATGCTCGACCCGGACACGCGCGAGCTCAAGCAACTGTGACGCCCCTTCTGCTTGAACCGCCTAGACCGTGCAGACTAGACCGTGCAGACCTGATTGCGGCCGCGGTTCTTCGCTTCGTATAGCGCCTTGTCCCCCTGCACGAACAGGTCAGGCGCGGTCGACGCATGGTCGGGAAAGGTCGCCACGCCCAAAGACGCCGTGACCCGCAGGGGGCCGAGCTCGGTCTGCAGCTCGGTGCCTTCTAGCTCCTCCCGCACACGTTCGGCGAGAAGCTGAGCGCCCCGCGAGTCGGTTTCCTCGCAGAGCACGCAGAACTCCTCGCCGCCAAATCGCGCCACCATGTCGGTTTCCCGTTTCATGCGCCGGAGGACCTGGCCGAGCGCCTGAAGGACTCGGTCGCCCGCGGCGTGCCCATAGGTGTCGTTGACCGCTTTGAAATGGTCGAGGTCGGTCACGATCAGCGAGAGCTTTCGTCCGAACCGTTGGGCCGCGAGGAGCTTCTGTTCCATCTGTTCGAGAAACGCGCGCTTGTTCAAGCAGCCGGTCAGGCCGTCGGTCGTCGCGAGCTCCTCGAGCTGTCGAACGAGGCGCGCACTCGCCATCGCCACCGCGAGATGGTTGGAAAGCGCTTGGAGTGTCGCGCGTACCGGCACGCCGAACGCTCCTGGCCTTTTCGCCGCGACGATCAAGGTCCCGATCGGTTCTTCGCGAACGACGAGGGGCAAGACCAGAAGCGACTCCATCCCCTTGAGCTTGGCCTTCTTGGTGAAGAGCACCTGCTGATTCGAATCGAAGTCGCCTCGGTAGGGCAAGAAGTGTCTGTTCTTGACCACCATGGCGGTGAGCGAAGTGTTGTCGCGAAACCGGAGACCATGAAAATCGAGTGCGCGCTCCCCTGACGCACGCCGCACCGTGTGCTTCCGGCCCTCGTGCTGGTACTCGGTAATCGCCGCGAAGTCGTGTGGCGCGATCTCCTTCGCTGCTGTCAAACCGACTTCCATGACGGAGTCCTGCGTTCGCGCGGTGCTGAGATCTTGAGAGACGCGGTAGAGGATCTCTTGTTCGACCTTGGAGCGTTCGAGCTGCATGAACACGCGTTCGTTCTCAAACGCACGCAGGACGTGTGAAGTGCTGTCCCGGAGGAGCTCTTCTTCCTCTGGGCTAAACCCGCGGTCGACGAGTCGGTCGGCACAAAGAACGGCCCGGAGATGACCCCGCTCGAGAACCGGAACGGCGATGAAGGATCGCACGGCAGCGGGACCGCGGTAGTAGCAAATCCCTCGATATCCGTCCCGAATTTGCTGAAGATTGGTGGTCAGCCTGCGGCGGACCGCCGCACCGACCGCCCCCGCTCCGAGTGAGAAAGGACCGTCAGCGAGGTCGTCGCTCTTCGACACCAATTCCACGATTCGAAGTTGTTCGTGCTCGCTGGTCGGCATCAGCAGCACACAAGTGTGGAGGTCGAGCGTCCGGTGGAGCAGCTGCAGGGCGTGGTAGAGCGCCTGACGAACCTCCTGAACGCTGGTTTGGTAGAGGCGATCCTCGTCCCGCGCGCCACCCGACGAAGGTGCAACCAATCGAAACAGCCGGGTGTCGTCGCGAACCTTTGCCTTTTGCGCCTCGAGCTCGAGTGCGGACTGGCGGCGGACACGATGGATCTCTGCGCGCGTGAAGAGATAGCTGAGCGCGCCGAAACCAGCGGTGAATAGCGAGTTCAAACCGAGCTGCAGTGGATCGCGAACGTGCTCGCCGAGGAACGCGATGGCGAATCCCAGCACGAGCGCAAAGGCGACGAGCCCGATGCCCGCGCGTCCCGTTGCAAACGAGGCGACGAGCGCGACGGTGACATAGTTCAGCGGATAGAGGTTGCTACCGACGCCGCCGCGAAGCTGAATCAGTGCCAGGACGCCGACTATCAGAAAGGCGCCGAGCTCGAATGCAGACTTCTCGTCGGTACCGTGTCGATACGCGTTGCGTGCGCGAGCAACGAAGAGAGACGCCCAGCAGACGATCCAGACCAGATGCCCCCAGCCGAAGTCGCGGCTTTCCGGAATGAAGAAGCCGGCAAGCAGGAAGGCGGCGAGCAGAAAGGCAGCGGCCAATCCCCATGTCGACCGCGCCGTGCGCCTGACGCGAAGCGCTGCCTGAACGAGGGCGGTCATACCCGGACGGTGTTACGCCCCGATGCATCCGTTCAGCAAGAAATCCGCGGGAGCGTGGGATTGGCGCCCCGCTAGGGCCGGGGAAACTGGAAGACGAACTCCTCGGTCCGAACCATCCCCAGTTCGTCCCGCGCGATGCGCTCGACGTAGTTGGGGTCGCTGCGGAGCGCGTCGATCCTGCCCTTGAGCGTGGCGATCTCACGGACCAGCTCCTCGTTGGATTCCCGGAGGTCCTGCAGCTCCGCGCTGAGGTGCCGGTAGCGGGGCAGGCCCTGCTCATCGAGAACCAGCGTGGGAACGGTCATCACGGCCATGACCATGAGGGCAAAAGGGATCAGCGCTGCGCTCGGTTTCACGGCCTGAACCTGCCGCAATGCGGTCCTGGCCGCAATTTTCCGACGACTTCCGCGGGCTTGACAGATCCCGTGCAGCTTCTACTTTCAGTAGAGCGTGACAGTGAGCTTGGACGAAAGGCATCGCCGAATCCTGTTCGCGGTCGTCACTGAGCACATCGCCTCGGGGAAGGCCGTGAGCTCGCGGTCCATCGCGAAGCGTTACGCTATCAAGCTGTCGCCGGCGACCATTCGGAACGTTCTGTCCGATCTGGAGGACGCCGAGCTCCTGCATCAGCCGCACACGAGCGCGGGCCGCGTCCCGACCGACGCGGGTTTCCGATGCTTCGTCGATGCGATGGCCACGGCGGGAGAGATCTCTGACGCCCACCGAACCGCATTGCTCCGGCGCCTTCAAGACTTGGAGCCGGGCGCCGACGCCGTACGAGAAACGGGCCAACTGCTGAGCCGGCTCACCGGGACCGCAACGATCATCGCGCAGCCCACGGTCGTCGAAGCGACCCTCGATCAGCTGCGGTTCATGCGGCTCTCCGGTGGCCGGACGCTCGCCGTCTTGGTGACGCGAAGCGGTGTGGTCGAAAACCGAGTGGTCGTCACCGAGGTCGCGGTGGACGACCACGGCCTCGAACGCGTCAATAACTACCTTGCCGAGCTCGTCGGCGGCCGGACGCTCGCGGCAGTCCGCGACCTACTGGCGGTTCGGCTGGCGACCGAAGAAGGCCAGTATCACGTCCTCCGAAATCAGGCCCAGCAGATGGTCGAGGCCACGGTCGACGGCCCAATGGAGAGGGCGAGCGTCTTGATCGAAGGGCAGGGCGCCCTCTTCGATCGGCCCGAGTTTGGTGACGCGGAGAAGATTCGCCGATACCTCAGTGCCTTCGAAGAGAAGCAGAAGCTCCTCCAGTTGCTCGAGCAGACCTTGTTGGCCGACGGCGTTCAGGTCTTCATCGGCTCTGAGGCGGCGTTCGACGAAGTGGACGACATCAGCGTGATTTCGAGCCCATACCGCCGGGATGGCGCCCGGGTCGGCTCCTTTGGAATCGTGGGTCCGACTCGCATGGACTACAAGAAGTACGTACCTTTGGTCGGATTTGCCGCCGATGTGCTAAGCGACGTCCTCGACGGACGGCTACCGGGCAGGTCCAAAGGTTCCTAGAGAAAGATGGTCAGGGACAATGAGTGAACACGTGGGGGACGAGCCGGAAGACGAGCAGGACGACGGCGCGGGTGAGGAAGACGAGGTCATCTTTCCAGAACGAGAAGACGGCGACTCGGCCGAACCGGAGCTGAGCGATCTCGAAAAGGCTCACAAGGAGCGCGATCGGATGCGCGATCAACTCCTGCGCATTGCCGCCGACTTCGACAACTTCCGGAAGCGATCGCGGAAGGAAATCGAAGAGGTTCGCCGACGAACGATCGAGGACACACTCCGCGAGGTCTTGCCAATCGTCGACAATCTGGAACGCGCAGCGGACGCCGTCGACGCTGCGACCGAGGTGTCCGCGGTTTCGGACGGCGTCCGAATGGTCCTGCGCGGCTTCGACGAGGTCGCCAACCGCCTCGGCCTCAAGCGGGTTCCCGGAGTCGGCAACCAGTTCGACCCGACGTGCCACGACGCCATGCAGCAAGAAGAGACCGACCAGCATGCGCCTGGCACCATCGTATCGGAGGTCGTTCCAGGCTATTTTCTCGGGGAGCGATTATTGCGGCCAGCCATGGTGGTCGTCGCCAAGCCGGTGTCGGGGGGTGGCGGTCAGACGGGTGACGGGGCCGAGGATGGCGCCGACGGGGATGAATAGGCGCTCCTTTGATGCGTCGGGGTCCCATCTCGGGCTATAAAGGAGAGTAGGGCGAGATGGGGAAAATCATCGGGATCGATCTGGGGACGACGAACTCCTGTGTTGCATTTGTCGACAACGGGGAGCCACAGGTGATTCCAAACGCCGAGGGCAGCCGCACGACGCCCTCGGTCGTGTCTTTCTCGAAGGACGGCGAACGCCGGGTGGGCAGCGTGGCGAAGCGCCAAGGCGTGACCAACCCGGAGAGCACCGTATTTGCCATCAAGCGATTGATGGGGCTGCCGTTCGATGCCGAGCCGGCACAGCGACACAAAGGAGCGGTGCCATACGAGGTCGTCGAGAGCGACGGAGGCGATGCCTGGATCCAGGCACAGGGCCATCGGTATTCACCGCCCGAGATCTCCGCCATGGTCCTCGAAAAGATGCGGGAGGTCGCGGAGTCATTCCTCGGCGAGGACGTCGAAGAGGCGATCGTGACCGTCCCCGCGTACTTCAACGACGCGCAGCGGTCGGCGACGATTGCAGCAGGCAAGATCGCTGGAATCGAGGTGCGACGCATCATCAACGAGCCGACCGCAGCTGCGCTTGCGTACGGCTTCGACGAGAAAGAAGGCAAGCGAGTCGCCGTATACGATCTGGGAGGCGGCACCTTCGATATCTCGATTCTCGAAATCGCGAACGGTGTCTTCAGCGTGAAGTCGACCTCGGGCGACACCCACCTCGGCGGCGAGGACTTGGACAACGCATTGGTCGAAGAGCTCACGCGGCGTTTCAAAGAAAGCAGCGGAATCGATCTGCACGACGATCGCGTCGCGCTTCAACGTCTGAAAGAGCAGGCCGAAAAGGCCAAACACGAGCTCTCCTCTTCGCTGGAAACGGAGATCAACCTTCCGTTCATCGCGGCCGATGAATCGGGCCCGAAGCATCTCGAAACCAAGCTCAAGCGAAGCGAGCTCGAAATCCTGGTCTCGGAGATCATCGACCGGACGCTCGGACCCTGCAAACAGGCTTTGGACGATGCGGACATCAAGAAGGAAGACATCGACGAGATCCTCCTGGTCGGGGGTCAAACGCGCATGCCGATGGTCCAGTCGAAGGTGGAAGATTTCTTTGGGAAGTCGCCCTACAAGGGTGTCAATCCCGACGAGGTCGTCGCGCTGGGCGCCGCGCTGCAAGGCGCCGCGCTCGCCGGAGAAGTCGAAGAGGTGCTGCTCCTCGACGTCACTCCCCTGAGCCTCGGCGTCGAAACCGGCGGCGGTGTGTTCCACAAGCTGATCCCTCGCAACACCACCGTGCCCACACGCGCCAAAGAGGTGTTCACGACCAGCGTGGATAATCAATCGTTCGTGCCGATTCACGTCCTGCAGGGCGAACGCGACATGGCCGCGGACAACAAATCTTTGGCCAAGTTCGAGCTCGCGCCAATCGTGCCAGCGCCCCGTGGCGTGCCGGAAATCGAGGTCACGTTCGACATCGACGCCGATGGCGTAGTCAACGTGAGCGCCAAGGACCTCGGCACCAGCCGTGAGCAGAACATCCGCGTCGTTGCGTCCAGCGGGCTGACCGAGGCCGACATCGAACGCATCATCGCAGAGGCCGACGCGTACAAGACGACCGACCAGAAGCGCCGGGAGCTCGCCGAGCTGCGGAATGCAGCCGAAGCGCTGCTCTACACGAGCGAGCGGGCGGTCGCTGAATGCCGGGAGCTCGTTCCTGAGGACATCGTTGCCCAGGTGGAGGCCGATATCGAATCCCTGCACTTCTCGGTCAACGAGGGAGACGCGATCGCGATCAAGGACGCGCTCGAGACGCTCGAGCTGAGCGCCTACAGGATCGCCGAAGCGATGTACGGCAGCGTGGACATGGGTTCTACAGGCGACGCTCAGACCGAGTCGTGAGCGCCACGGATAGAGCGGCGGCCACGGGCGCCGAATGGTTGGCTCGAATGCGCTGGGGTGCGCTCGGGATTCAAGCGGCGGCGATACTGATCGCCACCGAGGGCCTCGATGTCGCCCTGCCCGCGATGCCGATGTGGTCGCTGGTCGCCCTCGGCGTCGTGTCGAACCTCTGGTTGGTCTATCGGAAGTCCAATGCCGGTCACCTGGGCGCGTTTCTCGTGCTGGACGTCGCGCTCCTCACCGGCCTGCTCTACCTGTCGGGCGGCCCGACCAATCCGTTCAGCATCATCTACGTCGTCTACATCGCGATGTCTGCGGTGATGCTTACGCCAAGGTGGACCTGGACGATCGCCGGCCTGTCGATCGTATCCTTTGCCACCTTGTTCGTCGTCCACGTGCCGAGCGAGCACCTTGGCCATGCGGGGCACGGCGGGGGATTTCAAACACACCTGTACGGAATGTTCATTGCCTTGGTCCTCGCCGTCGCGCTGATCACGTATTTCGTGAGCCAGCTGTCGGTGGAGCTCCGGAACCGCGAACGGGCGCTTGCCGAGGCGGAAGAACGGACGCATCGCTGGAGCAAGTTGGCCTCGATCGCGACGTTGGCCGCAGGCGCGGCCCACGAGCTGGGAACGCCGCTCGGCACGATCGCGGTCGCCGCCAAGGAGATGGAGCGGCAGGCGCGGACCCTTCCGGGCGGTGAAACACTCGTTGAAGATGCGGTGCTGATTCGCGACGAGCTCGAGCGATGCCGCCGGGTGCTCGACCGAATGGCTTCGGCAGGCGGCGAGCACGTGGGGGAGGCGCTGAGCTCCGTGTCGGTCGAGGCGCTGTTCGAAGAGGTGCGTTCGCGACTGAGCTCGGAGCAGGCGGCACGCTGGGTCACGTCGACCGAGGTCGAAACGATCGAAGCGCCGGGAACCGCGCTGGCGCAGATGGTCGAGAACATCGCCCGCAATGGCTTCGACGCCTGCGACGCCGGTCGAGTCTCGCTGCATGTCCGCCAGATCGATCGGGCAGTCGAGCTTTGCTTCGTCGACGAAGGTCAGGGCATGGATGGCCAGGCGGCGAGACGCGCCACCGAGCCATTCTTCACCACGAAGAACACCGCCGACCGGATGGGCCTGGGCTTGTTCCTCGCGCGCACGCTCGTAGACTCACTGCAAGGCCGGCTCGCCATCGAGTCGGCAAGCAATCGAGGCACGACGATCCGCGTCATGCTCCCTCGAAGCCCATGACCGACCCATCCGACGACGCCAGCCCCAAACCATCGGTCCTCGTGGTCGATGATGACGAGCGGTTCCGGTCGCGCATGGCTCGAGCCTTCGAGCAGCGCGGCTACGAAGCCCAGCAGGCCGATAGCTACGACGGCGCTGTCGCAGTCGCCGAGCTGGAGAGCACCGAGTACGCCGTCGTCGATCTGCGAATGCCCGGCAAGTCCGGCTTGGAGCTGGTGCGCGAGCTCCATCGAATCGACCCGGCGACCAAAATCGTCGTGCTCACTGGCTATGGAAGCATCGCCACCGCGCTCGAGGCGGTCCGGCTCGGCGCGACGCACTACCTGACCAAGCCGGCCGATGTCGACGAGGTGATCGAGGCATTTGGGCGTAGCGACGCGCCGACCGAGCCCGAAGCCGCGCCGACCGGGAGCGAGGCTCGGGAGACACCGTCCCTCGCGCGGGTCGAATGGGAGCACATCCAGCGAGTGCTGACCGACTGCGGCGGCAACATCACGAAAACTTCGGAAAGACTCGGTATTCACCGGCGCTCCCTTCAGCGAAAGCTTTCGAAATTCCCGACCAGCCGCTGAGCCGCTGCGACGATTTGCCACGTACAAGCCAGGCCTCTCCATCCCTAAGATGCGAGCGGTGAAGGTTTGTTGGGTGATCGCGGCGCTGCTCGCGCCGTTTGCGATTGCGGCGTCGGCTTCTGCGTGCGGAACCTGCGGCGTCGGAGATCCGACCCTGACCATCGTGGGCTTCGAGCAACCCAAGAGTCAGCGGCTGCGGACCTCGGCGACGGTCCGTCATCGAAGCGATCGAATTGGTGATGCTCAGGTCGACGAGCTCAGGCTTGCGGAGCAGCGCATGGAGCTCGCAGGTGCGTACTCGCCAAGCGACCGATGGACGCTGTCGCTGATGATGCCGCTGGTGCACCGGCTGGTGAGCGCGGTCAACCTCGCGGAAGCCGACATCTGGGCCCCGGGGGATTTGGAGTTTCGTGCGCGGGCTGTGATCTGGCGTGACCGTAAGTTCGCGCCCCGGCATTTGGTCAGCCTGATTGGCGGACTCGAATTCCCTACCAGCTCGATCGAGCGCGATGCGGAAGGCGTCCCGCTTCCGCTCGAATTTCAGGCAGGCACGGGGTCTTGGGACCCGATCGCAGGCGCCTCGTACACGATGTTTTCCGATCCATGGTCGCTCTACATTTCGTCGATCGGGATCTTTCCGACCAAGGGAACGGCAGACACGAAGGCGGGCCTGAGCTTCAGGCAAACCGCGCTCGGGCAGTTTCAGCCCTGGCGCTTTCTCGCCTTTCAGCTGGGAGTCGAGTTCCGAGTCGATCAGCCCGGCTACATCTCGGCTGTTCGCGACCCGAACACCGGCGGGCACATCACCTATGGAACGTTTGGCCTGGTCGGGCTGCCCCACGACAAGGTGCTGCTCCATTTCACGGCGGCGGTGCCGATGATTCAGAGGCTGGACGGACGCCACACCGAAGGTCTCGCGATCACAGCAGGGCTGGTCTATGAGATTTAGTCTGGCGATCGCAGCGGTGCTCCTCGGCACGGCGCTCCTGCCCAACTGCATGCGGGTGACCGACGGCATCGAGGTCGACGTCGCCTACCAGCCGTCGGCCACGCCGGCTGCGGTTCGCACCGACCTTGGCTACCGGGTGCGGCTCGAGCGGGCGGTGATCGCGGTTGGCAGGGTCGAGCTGATCCGGTGCGACAATTTTGTCCTGGATCTCCTGAAGATCGTCACTGCTTCGACGGCCAAAGCGCACGAGTTCTCCTCGCCGACGAGCTTGGGCGTCCCGCTGGTCATCGATCTCATGGAAAGTGCCGGGGTCCCGCTCTTTGCCGGAACCCTCCGGCCGCCTCCCGGACGGTACTGCGGGATTCGCGTGATCGGGATGCCGGCTGACCAGGACGCGGAGGGATTGACCGACGAAAACCTCGATATGATGCAGAACAGCGTCGTCATCGAGGGTCGCGTGGAGGACGAGGAAGGCACCGACCAGGCCGCTCTTCTCGCCGAGATCTGGGAGATTCTGCCGTGCGAGATGCGGTTTGACCGCCCGCTGGTGTTCGACGGACCGGTCGTCGAGAGCGTCTCCATCCAAATCGACCACACGGAGTGGTTCGATGGCATCGATTTTGCACATATTGCACTAGAGGACTCAACCGCTGTGCAACAACGGATAACCGAAAACGTACGGTCCTCGTTGCAGGCCGTCCTTCCCAGCGAGGAAGACGGGCTCTAAAGACCGCGGAGAAAGAAATGAAGAGACTAGGGACACTGATGGCGCTCGGCGCCTTGGCTTTGGGTTGCGGAGGCGAATCGAACGACTCCAGCACAGCGCAGGACGTGGAGCTCAGCTTCGCGGCCGTCGTAGGCGACCAGCCGTTTGTCTGTGGCAATACATACGACAACCTCGGCGCGAACGACACCTCACTCGTGCTCAGCGACTTCCGATTCTATGTCCAAGAGGTCGAATTGAAGAACGCGGCGGGCGCCTGGGTGCCGGTGGAGCTCGAGGAAAATAGCTTCCAAAATAGCGGCGTCGCCTTGCTCGACTTCGAGAATGACTGCGGTGAGCTTGGCGACCCGGAAGTCAATGACCGCGTGCTCGGTACAGTTCCCGCGGGAGAGTACGACGGCCTTCGCTTCAAGATGGGCGTTCCATTCGAGATCAACCATGTGAACAGCGCAACGGCGCCGAGCCCGTTGAACCTCACCTCGCTTTTCTGGAATTGGCAGGGCGGTTACAAGTTCCTCCGAATCGATTCGGGACAGTTCAGCGCAACCGACTGGCGCATGCACCTCGGCAGCACCGGCTGCGTAGGGGACCCGATGGCGGGTGGCGTGACCGCCTGCTCCAATGGAAACCGCACCGAGGTCGAGTTTGGCGAGTTCGACGCGAGCACGAACACGGTCGTTGCCGACTATGCGGCGCTGGTCGAGGGCGCAGCGCTCGACCAAGACATCGCGGCCGACGCGGGCTGCATGTCGAAACCCGCGGACACGGATTGTGGACCCTTGTTCGCCAACTTGGGCCTGCCCTTTGGTGAGAACCCAGCCGGAACGCAGCAATTCTTCTCCGCCGAATGAGCCATTTGCTCGGACCCGTCATACCGCTCCTTCACACCCGAACATGAAACACCTCTCTTACACTCTTCTCTTATTGCCATTGCTGTTCGGGGCCGGATGCGGCGACAGCGGCACCGGATCCGCGTCCGGAGCTTGGGTCTGGGACCTTCCGGACACCGTGCCACCGCCGCGGGTTCCCGAAGACAACCCAATGTCCGAGGCAAAGGTCGAGCTTGGTCGCTTTCTGTTCTACGACACGAAGCTCTCTGGAAATCAAACCCAGAGCTGCGGAAGCTGTCATCGACAGGAGCTGGCCTTCACAGACGGGCTGGCTCAGGCCGAAGGCTCAACGGGCGAAATTCATCCTCGAAGCGCCATGAGCGTGGTCAACTCGGGCTACGCGGCCTCGTTGAACTGGGCAAAC
>JABDJF010000502.1 GCA_013002645.1 Myxococcales bacterium | reverse complement strand
GTACGAACGGGAACGATCGTCGCGTTTCGATAGCCGGGGCTCCAGCGAATTGCGCGCCGGGACCGAACCGCCAGCCCATAGCTCGTGCCTCGAATCAGGGTGCCTTCGACCTCCGCGACCCCGCGCCACTGTGCCTGTTCGGCGCCGATTGACGCGGGCAGGCGGCCCCGGGGCAGCGTCCGGTTCATGGGTTCGAGACCTTCTTCCGCCAGAA
The DNA here is from genome assembly GCA_013002645.1 of Myxococcales bacterium. Classification (GTDB taxonomy): domain Bacteria; phylum Myxococcota_A; class Polyangia; order Polyangiales; family Houyiibacteriaceae; genus SG8-38. The sequence goes on along the minus strand of JABDJF010000502.1, from coordinate 1,971 downwards.
CCTCGGCAAAATCCCGCGCCGATCCTTCGGTGTCCGCCTCGATGAAGATCAGATGCGGTGAGAGGCATCCGCGCTGGTCGTATGCGCAGATGTCGAGCGTCAGATTTGCGATGGTGTCGCTACGCTGCGTACCGCTCAGCGCTTCAGCACCGCAGTACGCCACACTCACGCCATGCCCGTGGGGGATGATCGAGGCACGGCCGACGCGCGACGCGATCGCGGCAACCGTTTCGTCGCTCCCATAGACGGACACCGCCTCCGCGCGTTCGACCAGGGCGATTTCGCACTCCACATCGCCCCCCGCAAAGGCCACGATGTCGACGGCCGCACCCAGATTGGCGTTGGATCGGCGCAGGGCGTTCCTCAGCATCGCCGGGAAGGCCAGTTCCTTCGACGAGGCTTTGACGAGAACGGGAACGCCCAAGAGCAACGGAACGAAGATGCCTCGCACCGAAGCCGTGAAGACATTGCCCGCGAGCACGACGGCCATCATCGCGATCGGTGCAGACGACGGCGCGCTTTCCCGGCCCGCGGTCCGTGCAAGGTCGAGCAGGCTGTCTTCCCGAATCGTGCCCAGCGTCGTTCGGCTCGCCCAGTCGACCATCGGAGCACTCAGGCCCGTGGCTTCGGACAGTGTCTGGACTGCCTGCCCAGCCTGCTGGTTCAGAGCTGCGGCCGCTTCGGCGAGCCAGAGGGCTCGTTCCCTGGTGCTCGCCGCGCGCAGGGCTTGGCCTGCACTCAGCACCGCGGCTGCGCGACCCCGGATGGCCCCGGCGTCGTCGGTCAACGCGCCCCCAGGGCTTGGTCCGCGGCGAGTGAACAGCCGCGCGGTGTGGCACCGGCAGCCCGTCCGAGCACGACGATTCCGTCTTCGACACGCCTCGCCAAATCCGCCGTTTGAATGCAGCAAACCGAATCCAAGTTGGCGGCATCGTCGATTCGGAGAATGCCGACCCTGTCCCCTTCGACCGGCCGAAGTGTGTCCGGGTCGACCGGCGTTGCCCGCACCCAGGGAGGTACCCAAAGCCTGCGAGGTCCCGCCGGCGGGTGAATCGCTTCGCGCAGGGTCGTCTCGTAGAGCTGCGAGCTGAGCTCGGTCGCTCCAAACTCGTTGATGATGAACCGAGTCGCGATGCCATACCGATCGCTGAGCGCCTCGAGCAAGTGATCGGAGTCCACTTCGCGTGAGCGCCCCTTGTATCCGCCGGTTTGCATGACTCGGCTTCCAGGTGCGAGCTCGAAGTGCCGCTGGCCGAGACCGTCCTCGGCATGAACGAAGGCAAACGAGGTGCCGAGCAACGCGATCGGCTCACCCGCAACTTCCGCGCGACCGAGCACCTCCGACAGTCGATCGAGGTCCAGCTCTCCGTGGCGCCAGGCCCAGGTGCATTCGGACCCGAACCATTCCGCAAATCGATTGAGCATGTATTCGAGCGACGAGTCCGGCGCCTCCTTCTCGTGTGGAGCCAGCATCACGAGTCGGATCTGGGCGAGATCCGGAAAGAGCATTCGGCTCGCAGCCGCCCGGGCAGCGAGGTCGTACAAGCTCAGGTCGCCAAAGGCGTGAACGCTTCGCTCCGACGACGTCGTGCCGGAGCTCAAGAACACCCGAACGTCGTCTTCCTGCGCATGGGCTGCAATGCGTCGAAACCGAAAGACGTCGGTTGGAAGCGCAGCAGGCCAGTCACCCTGGCGTTGCAAACGCCCGTACTCCGGGATGCGGCTCGCCTGCCACGTTGCGAGATCCTCGATCAGCCGGTCGCGAAGCGCCGGATCGACTTCGCCGCCTCCGTCGAAATGCGCGATCATCGACTCGATGCGGCCCTTGAGCTCGCGTCGGCGGTTCATGAGCCCCCTAGGGCGGCGCCCAGCGAAGCGACGAAGCCTTCGAGCTGTTCGTGGGTCACGACGATCGGCGGGACCAGTTGGATTACGTGGGGTTCTGCGCCTGCGGGTAGCACGAGGTAGCCG
>JABDJF010000479.1 GCA_013002645.1 Myxococcales bacterium | reverse complement strand
AGCTCCAGCCGAGGCGTTGCATCTGGCAGCACCCCGCCGGTCGCGATCCGGTTCGCGTCACCTTCACCGACGTGCCGTTGGGGGAACGCCTTCTGATCCGTGGGGGCGTCGACTACCAAGCAGAGCGCCATCGCGTCCATGCGCCGGTCACGCTGCGCGTCTGGATCAACGATCAAATGGCGGCTGAGCTGGTCCACGAGGATGGCGAAGGTTGGTCGGGCCTCGAGATCGACACCTCAGAGCACCCCCGAGGGTCCGCAATCGTCCGCTTCGAAACCAGCGCCGACGATCCCAGCTCCCGCCTCTTCTGCTGGTCCGCATCGAGCGTGAGAGCTCGGCCTGCCGGTGGAGGCCGTGATGACTGACGCGAGGGCCCTAAACCGTCGCGACCATCTGATGGGCGCAGCCTTGTGCATCGGCTACCTGCTGCTTCTGACTGGTACGGCATCCGATTTGGCGATGTCCCGCGACGAAAGCTTCTACGTTCACGCCGCGAAGAACGCCGCCAACTGGATGATTCAAATCTCGACCGACCCTTCATCGGCGTTCTCGAGGGAAGGCATCGACAGGGCGTGGCGATACAACTGGGAGCATCCGGCCTGGATGAAGCTGAACTTTGCTTGGAGTTGGCTGGCACACGAGCGCCTGGGCATGTTTCCGACCGAGTCGCTTGCGTTTCGATTTCCAGGCATGCTCGCCGCTGCGCTCCTGCTTTGGCTGATCTATGCCTGGGGCGCTTCGGTCATGCGACGTGAGGGCGCGCTCTTCGCAGCCCTGGCGTTCGCCTCGATGCCACGGGTCTTTTATCACAGTCACCTCGCCTGCTTCGACATTCCCATCGCGTTTTTCGTCACGCTGACCGCCTACACGTATTGGCGTTCCCTGGGCGACCGGCGTTGGGTTCCGTGGCTGGGCATCGCTTTCGGCGTCGCCCTTGCTACCAAGCACAACAGCTGGATCCTACCTGGGATCTTCCTCATTCATTTTCTCTGGCTGCGTCGCGACCAAGCTCTCTCGGGGAAGAACGAGCGCGCATCCATCGCCTGGCTGCCCTCGATGTTGTTCCTCGGTCCGCTGGTGCTGATCGGAACCTGGCCGTGGCTTTGGCACGACACCGCGCGCCGCTTGCTGGCCTATGCGAGCTTTCACCTGCGACACGTTCATTACACCTACGAATATCTCGGCATCAATTACTTCGAGCCACCGCTGCCGTTCTCGGTTCCGTTCGTGATGACGCTCTTCACCGTGTCGCTTACCGTGGTCGCTCTTTGCCTGGTCGGCCTCTACGACCGGCGAGCCGCGCTCCGTCCTCCATGGCTCACCAAGCCGCGCGCTGAGAACAGTCGTAGGACCGAGCTGCTTTGGGTTGGCTGTTTGCTTGCGCCTCTTCTCGTTATCGCGCTTCCCAGCACACCGATCTTCGGCGGCACCAAGCATTGGATGACGGCGTATCCATTCCTGGCGCTCTTCGCAGGCACCGGCTTCCTCGCCCTGGTCGAAAAAGCAGAGATTTCATCTTGGATGGGCCGACGCTGGCCGACCTGGGCCTTTGCGGCGCTCTGCCTTCTGCCCGCTTCCGTCGAAACCGCAAATAGCCATCCGTTTGGCCTGTCGCACTACACGCCGCTTGCAGGCGGCGTCCCCGGCGCGGCCGACCTGGGCATGAATCGCCAATTCTGGGGCTTCACCACCGGAAGCCTCGTGGATTGGATCGTCGAGAGGCTACCCGACGGCGGCTCCGTGTGGACCTGCGATACGACGCACGGGTCCTGGGCCATGATGCAGCGTGACGGTCTCATCCCGTCGAACATCCGAGCGGAGGCGTCGATGAGCGCAGCCGATTTGGTCCTCGTGCACCACGAAACGCATTTTGCCGAGGTCGACTATCAGGCCTGGGTCGCGTTTGGAAGCGTGCAACCGGCCTACGTTCTGCGGTACGACGGGGTTCCCATCATTTCGGTTTACGAAAACCCGGCGCAAGCCGAGCGCTAGGCGGAGCGCTGGCTGGCCTTGTCGATGCCGGCTTTGGCTTTGTTCATCAGAACGATGAGGCTTTCCACGATTCCGATGATCACGTATGCGGCAAGCAGCCAAACCAAGGCCATCGAAGGGTGTACCTTCAAGGCGATCCAGACAGTCACGCCGAGTGCGACCGAAATGAATAGCACCGTGCGAACGTTGAGACGCAGGTCCTTGAACGAGCGAAACGGCATCGCGCTGACCATGAAAACAGAGAGCGCCAGCACGAGAGCCGAAATCACATAGGGCGTAAAAGGCAGCTTTCCGGTGAGCGTGTTTGCGACCACGATCGAGATCAGGATTCCGGCTGCTGCCGGGATGGGCAGCCCCTGGGTGTACTTGCCAGGACGCTCTGGCTGCCCGTCATCGCCAGTGGAGGTGACGTTGAAGCGCGCGAGCCGGACTGCGCCAGCGGCCACATAGAGAAAACCGATGAACATCCCAGCCGTTTCGAGCTCGGCCAGCGACCAGTGATAGACGAGAATTGCGGGCGCGACGCCAAACGAGATCA